>NZ_JBEXLA010000005.1:240441-303557 GCF_040609715.1 Streptomyces sp. NPDC004610
GCGAGCACCCCCCACAACCGGCACCCACCCTCCAACCGTCACCCACCACCCACCTCTCAGGGGCGCGGGGAACTGCGCGAGCACCCCCCACAACCCGCACCCACCCCCCAACCGCCACCCACCCCCACCCCCCAGGGGCGCGGGGAACTGCGCAACAAACCCCCCACAACCCGCACCCCACCCCCCAACCTCACCCCACCCACCGCCCAAAAAACTCCCCCGCAACCCCCACCAACCGCTCCCTCTCCCTTTCCCCCTCCCCACCCCCAAAATGCCCCACCGACAACACAAACAACTCCCGCACCCCACCCAACCCGTTGTACACAGCGAACTGCCCCGGCGGCGGCACCACAGGATCGAACAGCGCGGAAGCGCACAGCACAGGCACAGACACAAACCCCGCGGCCACCGCCGCATCGAAGTACCTCAACACCTCCCCGACCTCCGGCCGCCCCCGCCACACCCCCCGCACCGCCTCCCCACTCCCCGCACAGCGCAGCGTCACCCGCAACGGATGATGCCCGAACGTCGGCACGATCAGCTCCGCCGCCCCGAACCGCTCGTCCCACGGAATCGCCAGCGCCCCCAGCCCCCCACCGAAACTCTCCCCGACATACCCCAGCCGCCCCACCCCACCCACCTCCGGCACCACCTCGGTCAACGCGGACGCGGCCCCCCACAGATCAGCCACACAGTCCCCGATGACATAGGTGTCCCGGTCCTCGATGCCATGCAGCACATGCCGCTCCGCACTCGACGGCACCCCCGCCCGCAACCCCCGTACCGGCATCCCCGTCACACACGGCAGCAGCGCGGCCGACCCCGGCAGCGGCAGCGGAAGCACGTCGGCGACCCCGTCCCGCCCGCCGTACCCGTGCCCGATCACAAAGCCGTGCCGTACGGGCTCCCCGGCGGCGGGCAGCACGAGCCAGCCGCCGCAGCGCCCGGAGACGGACGCGTAGGACACCTCGTAGATCCGCGCGTCCTCGCGCTCCTCGACGAGCGGCCCGACCCGGGTGCGCGGGGGCACCTGCGCCGCCGCGGCCCGCCGGGCCCGCCAGAAGGCGCCGAAGTCGTCCGGCGCGGGCGGGGGAGTCACCTGGAGCAACTCGGGAAGGCGGAAGCCATAGGACGGATCGAACGGAAACTCATGATCGAACGACGACACCCTCCCGACCCTAGATCACCCCCACCACCCCCCACCCCCACCCCCTTCCTCACCCCATCCCACCCCACTCCCCACCCCCTCCCACCAGCGCGTGATCCGTCACATCCCCTTCACCCCACCCCCCGCACCGCCTACGTTGGCTGAAGCGCCCACCTCGGTACGAATCCCCCCGGACCCGGGCGAACAGGCGGAGCACTGCCCCGCTGGGATGACATGGCCGTTACGGGAGTGTGACCAAAACCCCTCTTGTCACGGCCGGAAAGCGTCCCACAGAGTGATGTATGCGCTTACAGGAAGCGCATACATCCGGAGTCGGAATCATCGGCGGGATCGCCGGATCGCCGACCCCGGAAGCAACACCCCGCTCAAGGAGGAGCCGTCCATGCACCGCGCCGCCGCACCCGCGATCGCCCTGACCGTGGCGTCCGCGCTCACCCTCACCGCCTGTGGCGGCTCCGGTGGCGCGGACACCGCCGCCGACGCCGAGCAGACCCTCACGGTCTGGGCGATGGGGACCGAGGGCGAGAAGCTCGTCGATGTCGCCAAGGAGTACGAGAAGGCGAACGCGAACATCACCGTCAAGGTGACCCCCGTCGGCTGGGACGTCGCCCACCAGAAGCTGGTCGCCGCCGCGGCGGCCGGCAAGCTCCCCGATGTGATGCAGATGGGCGGCAGCTACCTCGGTGAGTTCGCGGACATGGGCGTCCTCGAACCCGTCGACACCGGGACCGTCAAGGAGGACGACTTCTTCCCGGCGGCCTGGGCGCAGTCCGAGTACGACGGCGAGGTCTACGGCGTGCCCTGGTACGTCGACACCCGTGTCCTCTTCTACCGCACCGACCTCGCCGAGCAGGCCGGGCTGAGCGGCCCCCCGAAGACCATGGCCGAGATGTCCGCCGCCGCCTCCGCGCTCCAGGACAAGGCCGACACCGAGTGGGGCCTGTCCATCCAGCCGCGCGGCCTGGACACCGTCCAGAGCTTCTACCCGTTCCTGTACTCCGCGGGCGGTGCCATCCTGGACGACGCCGGGAAGCCGGTCATCAACAGCGCCGAGTCCGTCAAGGCGCTGGAGAACTACGGCAGTTACTTCGACAAGGGCCTCAGCCGCAAGTCCGTGCCGCCCGGCTACGACGTCACCAAGGACTTCAACACCGGCACCGTCCCGATGTTCTTCGGCGGCCCCTGGATCATGAGCCTGCTGGACGACAACTACCCCGACATCAAGGGCAAGTGGGCGGTCGCCCCGGTCCCCGCCGACGAGGCGTCCGTCTCCATGGCCGGCGGCTCCAGCCTCGCCATCTCCGCGGACAGCGAGCGCAAGGCCGCCGCCAAGGAGTTCGTCACCTACCTCACCGACGCCAAGGGCCAGGCCGACTGGTACGAGCGCACCAAGGACCTGCCCGCCAACCGGGCCGCCTGGGAGTCCGGCGATCTCGCCACCGACCCGGCGCTGAAGGTCTGGCGGGAGCAGATGGAGACCGCCCGCGCCAACCCGTCGCTGCCCCGCTGGACGGAGATCACCTCCAAGGTCGACACCGCCATCGAGGCCGTCACCCAGGGCAAGTCCTCCGCCCAGGACGCGCTGGACAAGGCGCAGACCGAGATCGAGGGCCTGGCCGAGTAGGTCCGGGGCACGGACGACGAGTACGCGCACGCCGAGGCCGAACGAAGAGAGCACACGCACATGTCCCTCGTGACCGGACCGGCCGCCGACCGGGCGGCCCCCGAGAAGAACCGGCGCGGCACCCGGCGCGGTCGCCGCACCGGCTCCGGGCGCCCGCCCCGGGGGCGGCGGGGCCCGCTGAACCGCCACACCCTCCACGGCTGGCTGTTCTCCACGCCGTTCCTGGTGCTGTTCGCGGTGTTCATGGCGTTCCCGATCATCGCGACGCTCCTGATGAGCTTCACGGACTTCGGGGCCCGCAATGTGACCCGCCCGCTGGACGCCGAGTTCGTCGGCCTCGACAACTACGTCGATCTGTTCGGCGACGACAAGTTCATCAAGGCGCTCTTCAACACCGCGTACTTCGTCGTCGTCGGTGTGCCCCTCACCGTGCTGCTCGGACTGCTGGTGGCGGTCTTGCTGAACAACGGCATCGACCGCGCCCGCACCTTCTTCCGGGTCGGGTTCTACGCCCCCGTGGTCACCGCGATCGTCGCCGTCGCCGTCGTCTGGCGGTTCGTCCTGGACCCGGCGGACGGGCTGATCGCCGGTCTCGCCGCCGAGTTCGGTCTCAAGGCCCCGGACTTCCTGGGCTCCGAGACCTGGGCCATGCCCTCGCTGATCGCCATGGCCGTCTGGCGCAACCTCGGCACCGTGATGGTGCTGTTCATCGCCGGGCTCCAGGCCATCCCCACCGAGGTCCGCGAGGCCGCCCGCCTCGACGGCGCGAGCGGCTGGCAGGAACTGCGCCGCATCACCGTCCCGCTGCTGCGCCCGACCCTCCTCTACACCACCGTCATCACCACCATCGGCTACCTCAATGTCTTCGAGGAACCGTTCGTGATGACCCAGGGCGGCCCCTCCGACTCCACCCTGACCGTCTCCCTGCACATGTACCAGCAGGGCTTCAACTTCTTCCACATGGGCTATGCGAGTGCCATGGCGTACGTGCTCTTCGTGGTGATCATGGGGATCACGGTGCTCCAGCTCCGACTGCTGAAGGACAACACCCGATGAGCGCCCCGACGGCCCCCGCCCCGACGCCCTCCGCCGCCCCGGAGAAGGCACCGGCCCCGCGTCGCCGCCGTCCCGGCCGGGTCCGTGGGCCGCTGCTGTACATCGTCGCCTCGCTCGGTCTGCTGGTGATGGCCGCGCCCTTCCTGTGGATGGCGCTGTCCGCCTTCAAGACCCGCGAGGACCTGACCGCCGACCCGCCCGTCTGGCTGCCCACCGACTGGACGCTGAGCAACTTCAGCGCCCTGCTCGACCAGCTCGACATGCCGCGCTACTTCATGAACTCGCTGATCGTCGCCGTCCTGGTGACCTTCTGTAATCTGCTGTTCTGCTCGATGCTCGGCTACGCGCTGGCCAAGCTCCAGTTCAGGGGGCGCTCGCCGATCTTCGGTGTGGTGCTCGCCGCGCTGATGGTCCCCGGCAATCTGCTCATCCTGCCGCTGTATGTGCTGATGACCCGGCTCGGCCTGATCGACACCTACGCCGGTCTCATCCTGCCGTTCGCCGCCGGGGCCTTCGGGGTGTTCCTGATGCGGCAGTTCATGCAGTCCATCCCCGATGAACTGCTGGAGGCGGCCCGCATCGACGGCGCCGGCGAGTGGTACATCTTCTTCCGGATCGTGCTGCCCCTGGTCCGGCCCGCGCTCGCCACCCTGACGATCTTCACTTTCCTCGGCTCCTGGAACAACTTCGTCTGGCCGCTGATCGCCACCAACGACCCGGAGAAGTACACCCTCCCGGTCGCCCTGGCGACCTTCGCCAACGATCCCAACCGGACGGTGGCCGGCGGCAACGGCATGCTCATGGCCGGCTCCCTGCTGGTCGTCCTGCCCGTCCTGCTGGTCTTCATCGTGCTCCAGCGCCACTTCACCCAGGGCATCGCCACCGCCGGTCTCAAGTAGGCCGCCCCCGCCCCCCACCCGCCCCGTACGGGCACCTCACCACCACCAGAGAGATCGGACGATGACGCACACCACGACCGCCTTCCCCGCCACCTTCCTGTGGGGGGCCTCCACCGCCGCCCACCAGATCGAGGGGAACAACGTCAACAGTGACTGGTGGCGCAAGGAGCACGACCCGGCGGCGAAGATCGCCGAACCGAGCCTCGACGCCTGCGACAGCTACCACCGCTGGGAGCAGGACATGGACCTGCTCGCCGGACTCGGCTTCACCGACTACCGGTTCAGTGTCGAATGGGCCCGCATCGAGCCCGTCGAGGGCACCTTCTCGGGCGCCGAGATCGCCCACTACCGGCGCATGGTCGACGGCGCCCTCGCCCGCGGTCTGCGCCCGATGGTCACCCTGCACCACTTCACCGTGCCCCGCTGGTTCGAGGACCGCGGCGGCTGGCTCGCCGACGGCGCCGTGGAACTCTTCGCCCGGTACGTCGAGCGCTGCGCGCCGATCATCGCCGAGGGCGTCGGGCACGTCTGCACCATCAACGAGCCCAATATGATCGCCGTGATGGCCGGACTCGCCAAGAGCGGCGAGCAGGGCTTCCCGCCCGCCGGACTGCCCACCCCCGACGAGGACACCAGCCAGGTCGTCATCGCCGCCCACCACGCGGCCGTCGAGGTCGTCCGGGCCGTCGCCCCCGCCGCCCAGGTCGGCTGGACCATCGCCAACCAGGTCTACCAGGCCCTGCCCGGCGCCGAGGAGGCCACCGCCGCCTACAGCCGCCCCCGCGAGGACATCTTCATCGAGGCCGCCCGCGGCGACGACTGGATCGGCGTCCAGTCCTACACCCGGACCAAGATCGGTGCCGACGGCCCGGTCCCGGCACCCGAGGACGTCGAGCGCACCCTCACCCAGTGGGAGTACTACCCGGCCGCCGTCGGCCACGCCCTGCGCCACACCGCCGAGATCATCGGCCCGGACGTGGCCCTGATCGTCACCGAGAACGGCATCGCCACCGCCGACGACAGCCGCCGCGTCGACTACTACACCGGCGCCCTGAGCGCGGTCGCCGAGGGCATCGAGGACGGCCTCAACATCCAGGGCTATCTGGCCTGGAGCGCCCTCGACAACTATGAGTGGGGCTCCTTCAAGCCCACCTTCGGCCTGATCTCCGTCGACCCGGTCACCTTCGCCCGCACTGCGAAGCCGTCGGCGGTCTGGCTCGGCAACCTGGGCCGCACCCGCGAGCTGCCCCGCACGACCGCCTGACCCACCCGGGCCCCGCGCCCACCCGGGCCCCGCGCCCACCCGGGCCCCGCGCCCACCCGGGTCACGGGCACCCGTCACAGACCCGGGAGCCGGTGGACCTGACCCCACCGGCTCCCGTCCCCTTCACCGAGATCACCCAGATCACCGGGATCACCCCAGATCGCCGGTATCACCGAGCCGCCGAGGGGCGAGCCGCGCCCCTCCCATGACAGGAGCCGACCACGCAATGAAGCGCCGTACGTTCCTCGCCACCACCGCCGCCGGGGCCACCGCCCTCGGTGCCGCCACCCCGCTCACCGCCCAGGCCGCCCCGCGCCCCGCCGCCTCCCGACCCGGGCGCGACGAGAAGGACCTGCGGACCTGGTTCGCCGCCACCCACCGCTCGCTGCTCGCCATGACCACCGACTTCGGCCTGGCCGCCGACAAGATCGACGTCAGCGGCGCGGGCACCCCCGTCCCCTCCCCGCAGACCTCCCCGACCAACATCGGCTGCGGACTGTGGACCACGGTCGCCGCCGCCGGACTCGGTCTCACCTCCGAGCGGGTCATGCACCAGAGACTGACCCGCGCCGTCACCGCGATCGAGAAGCTGGAACGTGCCCACGGCTTCTGGTTCAACTGGTACGACTCCTATGACGGCTCGGTCCTCACCACCTGGCCCGAGACCGGCGCCACCGTCCGCCCCTTCCTCTCCTCCGTCGACAACGCCTGGCTGGTCACCGGCCTGATGATCGCCGCCGAGGCGGCCCCGGCCCTGCGCCCGCGCGTCGCGAAGCTCCTCGAAGACGCCGACTGGTCGTACTACTACACCCCCTACGACCCCGCCGACCCGGTCGCCGGACCCGGCCAGCTGCGCGGCGGCTACTGGCCCGACCGCCCCGGCAAGGGCGAACCCACCGGCCACCACTACGGCGCCCTCAACACCGAACCCCGCATGGCCAGTTACCTCGGCATCGCCGACGGCTCCCTCCCCGGCGAGCACTACTGGCACATGTTCCGCACCCTGCTCCCCGGCATGGGCCAGGAACAGGCACCCGGCGGCGCCTACCGCACCATCGACGGTGTCCGCGTCTGGCAGGGCCACTACACCCACCAGGGCCGCAAACTGGTCCCCACCTGGGGCGGCTCCATGTTCGAGGCGCTCATGGTGCCCCTGTTCGTCCCGGAACCCACCTGGTCCCCGCACTCCTGGGGCCTCACCCACCGCCGCTATGTCCGCAGCCAGATCGAACACGGCCTGACCGAGCAGGGCTACGGCTACTGGGGCTTCTCCCCGTCGAACATCCCCGAGGGCGGCTACCGCGAGTACGGCGTCGACGCCATCGGCATGCAGGAGGACGGCTACCACCCGCACGGAGTCGTCACCCCGCACGCCTCCTTCCTCGCCCTGCCCCAGGCCGAGCGCGAGGCCCTCGCCAACCTCCGGGCCCTGGACGCCGACTTCGGCGCCTACGACGACCGCTACGGCTTCCGCGACTCGGTGGACACCGCGACCGGCCGGGTGAGCGACTTCGTCCTCGCCCTGGACCAGGGCATGATCGCCGCCGCGCTGGCCCAGCGGCTGAGCCCGGGACTGCTCCAGGGGCCGTTCCGCACCGGGGGCTTCCACAGCAAGGTGCGTCCGCTGCTGCGGAAGGAGCGGTTCAGTATCTGAGGGGGGCGGGTGGGGAGGCGTTTCGGCCTGTGCCTCTCAGCCGACCGGAAACGGGTGGCTGGGTGGGCATAGGTTGGGGGTCCGGGGGGCGGAGCCCCCCGGGGGGTCTCACGCCGGGTTACCCGGCATCGGGCCCACCGCCGAGACCGCCCGCTCCCATGCCCCGCTCACCGCGACGTGCGCCGCGAGGGTGGCCCGCTCCGTCTCCGTGGGCAGCCTCAGCGGCAGCCCCACATGCACATGGAACCGGGGCCGCCGCAGCGGCGAACTGACGGCTCCCGCCAACTGCTTGGCCGTCGAGCCGGAGGAGATCCGCCGGGCGCCCGCGTGCCCCACCGGCACCACCAGCGCCCCCGACCGCGCCGCGAGCCGCGCCGCGCCCGTACGGAACCGTTCCGGAGGGCCCGGCGCCGGGTCCAGCCGGTCCGGCAGTCCGCCCTCGCCGTAGATCAGCACATGCCGCCCCGCGGCCAGCGCCTCAGCCGCGAGGTCCAGCGCCTGCGCCGCCCGCACCGAACGCCGGTGCACCGGGATATGGCCCCCGCGCGTCAGCGCCCCGCCCAGCACCGGTACCCGCCACAGCCCCGCCGTCGCCATCACGGCCGGTTCCACCCCGAGCCGCCGCAGCGCCGCCAGCACCACCACCGGGTCGGCCATCGAGTCATGGTTGGCCACGAACAGCGACCCGGCCGGGATCGCGGTCACCCCGTCCCGGGTCACCGTCAGACGACCCAGCGCGGGTGCCACTACGGCGGCGGCACGGCTCAGCACAACGACCTCCTCGACAACGGCGACCTTCGCCCGTCCCCAGTCTCGCCCACGCGCCACCCGGCGCCCTGAGCACGGATACTCAGGACGCCGGGAGCCGGGTACTCAACGGCTGCGGACCAGGAGATACAGGAAGTACGGCGTACCGATCACCGCCGTCATCATCCCCGCCCCGAGCTGGGCCGGGGCGATCACCGTACGGCCCAGCAGATCCGCCGTGCACACCAGTACCGCGCCGAGCAGCACCGCGACCGGCACCACCCGGGCGTGCGCCCGCCCCACCAGGGCACGGGCCGCGTGCGGGGCCACCAGACCGACGAACGCGATGGTGCCGGCCGCGGCCACCGCGGCGGCGCTCAGCAGCACGCTCAGCACCAGGAACCCGAGCCGCCCCCGGGACAGGTTCAGCCCCAGCAGCCGGGGCGTGTCCTCGTCCAGCGATACCAGGTCCAGCTCCCTGCGCCGGGCCACCGCGACCGCCACCCCCGCCAGCAGCACCCCGGCGATCGGCAGCACATCCGGCATCGTCCGCCCGTATGTCGAACCCGACAGCCAGGTCAGCGCCTTGGCCGCGTTGAACGGATCGGTGAGCACGATGACCAGGCTGATCAGGGCCGTCGTACCGGCCGCCACACCGATACCCACCAGCACCAGCCGGTTCTGCTGGAACCCGCCCCGCGCCGCCAGCCCGAACACCACCAGCGCGGACGCCGACGACCCGGCGAACGCGGCCCCGGCGATCCCCCAGGTACCGGCCGCCGGGACGGTCGTCACCAGCAGCACCGCGCCCAGCGCGGCACCCCCGGACACGCCGAGCACCGCCGGTTCGGCCAGCGGATTGCGGGTGACCGCCTGCACCAGCGTGCCCGCCAGGGCGAGCGCCGCGCCCGCGCCCAGCGCCGCCAGCACCCGGGGCACCCGGGTGTCCAGCACGAACGACACGGTCTGCCCGGCCCGGCCCTGCGCCCAGTTGACGACATCGCCGAGCAGCAGCTTGCTGTCCCCGAGCAGTACGCCCGCGACCGTCACCCCGACGACGGCCACCACCAGGACCGCCATCACGGTCACGAAGACCCGGCGGCTGCGGATCCGCAGCCGGTCCTGGGCCGCCGCGCCCGCCGTGTCCCGGGTCCGCGCGGCCATCACGACCAGGAACACGGCACCGATCAGACTGGTGACCACCCCGGTCGGCACGGCCACCGAGGTGTCCCCGCCCACCAGCGCGCGCAGCACCACATCCGCGCCGAGCACCAGGGCGGCGCCGACCAGCCCGGCGACCGGGATCATCGTCCGGGTCCGGGTGAACCCCCGCACCCGGCGGGCGAGCCCGCGGACCAGGGCCGGGGCGCAGAGGCCGACGAACCCGATCGGCCCGGCCAGGGTGACCGAGGCGGCGGACAGCAGCACCCCGAGCACGACCACCGTGATCCGGGTGGCGCGCACCGGCACGCCGAGCCCGCGGGCCGCGTCGTCGCCGAGGGAGAGGGCGTCCATCCGGCGGGCCGTCAGCAGCAGCCCCACCAGACCGGCCAGCACCAGCGGCGCCATCTGGAGCACACCGTCGAAGCCGTTCTGCGCGATGCTGCCCTGGTTCCACTGGAACAGGCCCTCGGTCTCCTGGGGGAACAGCAGCAGCAGTCCCTCGGTGACCGAGGTCAGCCCGAGGGCCAGCGCGGTACCGGCCAGCACCAGCCGGACCGTTCCGGCGCCCAGTCCGGACAGCGCCAGCACCACGGCCGCCGCGGCGAGCCCGCCCGCGAAGGCGATCCCGGAGGACGCCAGCATCGGCAGGGACAGCCCGGTGACGGCGGCGACACCGAGCGCCGCGTAGGAGCCCGCGTTGACCGCGAGGGTGTCCGGCGCGGCGAGCACATTGCGGCTCACGGCCTGGAGCGCGGCACCGGCCATGCCGAGCGCGACCCCGACCAGGATCCCGGCGGCCATCCTCGGCAGCCGGGACTCGATGACCACCGACGCGTCACCGGGTTCGGCCCGCCCGGTGAGCGCCTTGACCACCTCGCCCGCACCGACGGCGGCCGTGCCCTGGGTGATGTCGACGACGGCCAGGGCCGCCACCAGCAGCACCAGAGCGGCCGTCACCGCGGCGGCGGTGACCCGGGACACCGCGGTCGCCGCCGTCGCGGCGGCGGGAGGGGGTGCGGTGACCGCCATCGCGTTACTTGGTCAGCGCGTCGACGACACCGTCGACGTACGCCGCCATCGACTCATGGCCGCCGAACATCCAGATGCCGTCGGGCAGCCGGTGCGCGTCCCCGTTCTTCACGAACGGCAGCGACGTCCACACCGCGTTGTCCTTCAGCTCATTGGCGAAGGGGTCGCTGGCCGCGTCGCCCTCGTTGCCTATGTAGGCGAACTGGACGTCGTCGCCGAGGTCGGTCAGGCCCTCGACATCGGTGGTGCCGAGCCCGTAGTCCTTGTCGCCCTCGACGGTCCAGGCGTTCTTCAGCCCGAGCCGCTCATTGACGGTCCCGATCAGCGAGGTGCCGGTGTAGGGGCGCAGGGAGACCTGGTTGGAGGCGACATAGCCGTCGGCGAAGGCGATCCCGGAGCCGCCCAGTCCGGCGTCGGCGAGGGCCTGCTTGCCCTCGGCGACCTTGGCCTCGAAGTCCTTCTTGACCTGCTCGGCCTCGTCGGTGGTGCCGGTGGCCTCGGCGATCAGATCGAGGTTCTTGTCCATCTGGCCGAGCTGGTCGGCGCTGTCGGCGGACTGCACCTTGAGCACCGGGGCGACCTCGCGGAGCTGCTTGACGGCGGCGTCCGGGAGATCGGTGGTGGTGACGATGAGGTCCGGCTTGAGCGAGGCGATGGTGTCCATGCTGGGCTCGCCCCGGGTGCCGATCTCGGTGGGCTCGTTCGTCAGCGGCACCGAGCTGTCCCAGAGCTGATAGCCCTTGACATCGGCCACGCCGACCGGGTCCACGCCCAGGCTGACCAGGTGCTCGACCACGTTCCACTCGGTGCCGACGACCTTCTTCGCCGGACCGTCGAGCTTCACCTCGGTGCCGGAGGCGTCGGTGAGGGTGAGGGCGGAGCCGCTCGGCTCGGTGGTGGCGTCGGCGGCGGGCTCGGTGGTGCCGCAGGCGGACAGGGCCAGGGCCCCGGCGGCGACGGCACAGACGGTGAGGAGGGTGGGGCGTCTCATGAGGTGGTGCGGAGCCTTTCGCTTCGGGTGCTTCGGGTGTGGTGGCGGCCGATCGCGCGGGTGCGCAGCCGGCCGGTGAGGGGATCGGGGTCGACCTCGATCCGGATGCCGTAGACCTCGGTGAGGCGCTCGGGGGTCAGGACGTCCTCGGGGAATCCGTCGGCGACGATCCGGCCGCCGGCCAGCAGGACGATGCGGTCGGCCAGGGCCGCCGCCTGGTCCAGGTCGTGCAGCACGACACCGACGGCGATGCCGTGGTCGTCCGCCAACTCCCGTACCAGGTCGAGGAGTTCGACCTGATAGCGCAGGTCGAGATAGGTGGTGGGCTCGTCCAGCAGCAGCACGCCGGTCTCCTGGGCGAGACAGCCGGCCAGCCAGACCCGCTGGAGCTGGCCGCCGGACAGATGCTCGGCGCCGCGCCCGGCCAGCTCGGTGACCCCGGTCAGGGCCAGCGCGCGGTCCACCGCCGCCCGGCCGCCGGGGTCGGCGCCGCCCCAGCGGCCCCGGTAGGGATAGCGGCCGAACTCGACCACGTCCCGCACGGTCAGCCCGCCGGGTGTGGGCCGGGACTGGGTGAGCAGGGCGACATGCCGGGAGAAGGCGCGCGGCGACAGCGCCAGGCCGTCGATGTCCCCGTCGATGACGACCTCGGCCCGGCGGGGCCGTTGCAGCCGGGCGAGGGTGCGCAGCAGTGTCGACTTGCCGCTGCCGTTGGGACCCACCAGCGCGGTCACCTGGCCGGGCCGCAGGCTGAGGGCCGCGTCGTGCACGACATCGACACCGTCGTACGCCACCGTCACGGCGGTGGCCGACAGCTCATGACCGCGCAGGCCGGGTCGCTCTTCACCAGTACTCACGCGGTGAAGGTTAGCCTACCCTTATCGCCCTGTGTCAGTCCCGGGCGACCCCGGTGACCTGCGGGTCTGCCCCCGGTGACCCTCGCCGCAGCCAACTGCGGTACCGCTCCTGAGACTTGACGCTCGACGCGAGAACGCGCGTTCGGCCAAAAACCCTGTCGTGATCTTGGCGCACGGGCTGGCCCGGGTGACAACCAGGTCCTTAGGATGTACAGCCAGTGAGGCCAGAGGGTTTGGCGCGGGTACGGAGCTGGGGGATCGATGAGCACGGGTAAGCAGCTGTCCACGGAGATCGACGCCAACGTTCCGACCGCCGCCCGTATGTACGACTACTACATCGGCGGGAAGGACAACTACGCGGCCGACCGCGCGGCCTGCGAGGAACTGGACAAGGTCGTTCCCAGTACCCGCCGGCTCGCCGTCAACAACCGCCGCTTCCTCCAGCGGGTCGTCAAGGTGCTCGCCGAGGACCACGGCATCCGCCAGTTCCTCGACCACGGCTCCGGTCTGCCCACCCAGGACAACGTCCACCAGGTCGCCCAGCGCTTCGACCCCACCTCGCACGTGGTGTACGTCGACAACGACCCGATGGTCCTGGTGCACGGCCGCGCCCTGCTGGAGCAGGACGAGCGCACGGCCGTGATCCACGCCGACATGCGCCGCACCACCGAGATACTCGCGCACGACGACACCCGGCGCCTGATCGACTTCGACCAGCCGGTCGCCGTGCTGTTCAACTCGGTCTTCCACTGCATCCCGGACAGCGACACCGAGGGCCCGCAGGCGGTCGTCGACCGCTTCAAGGAGCGGCTCGCGCCCGGCAGCTATCTGGTGATGTGCCAGCTCGTCAGCGAGGACCCCGAGGTCCGTGCCTTCGTCACCGACTTCATGAACCAGGCCACCCAGGGACACTGGGGCCGGGTCCGCGAGCCGAAGGACGTCGATCACCTCTTCGAGGGCCTGGACATCCTGGAGCCCGGCCTGGTCGAGGTCTCCACCTGGCGCCCCGACTCCGAGGTCGCCCCCCGCCAGCTCACCCATGAGTGGATCGAGTACGGCGGGGTCGGCCGCGTCGCCTGACAGGCCCCTCTGCTTTGCCGCCGGTCCGTCCCGGGTGGGAGGGGCCGGCGGGCGTGTGCCGGGGTCCGCCGCTCACTGCTCCGGGTAGCGCTGCTCCATCGTGGTCCGCAGCAGGGCCAGTGACTCGCGCGGGGTGAGCGCGTCGTCGGCGAGCCGGTCCAGGGTGAGGCGGTACTCCTCCGTCTCGTCCCGGTCCTCCAGGAAGTTCGCGCTCTTGATGTGCTCCAGATAGACCACATCCGGCAGATCCAGGCCGTCGAAGCGCAGAAAGGTGATCGGGATGACCGGCGCCGAGGCGTTGGTGACATCCAGCGGGACCACCTGCACGGTGACATGCGGGCGTCTGGCCATCTCGATCAGATGCTGGAGCTGGTGGCGCATCACCGTCCGGTCGCCGAGCACGCGCAGCAGTACCGATTCGTCCAGCACCGCCCAGAGCTGAGGCGGGTCCGCGCGGTCCAGCAACCTGCACCGCCGGGTGCGCAGCTCGATCCGGCGGCGGACCTCGTTCTCGGGCGCGACCGGCAGACCGCGCCGGACGACCGCCTCGGTGTAGCCGGGGGTCTGGAGCAGGCCCGGCACATACTGGATCTCGAACGTGCGGATCGAGGCGGCGGCCTCCTGGAGGCCGACCAGCCGGTCGAACCACTCCGGCATCAGCCGCTTGTCGTAGCGCTGCCACCAGCCGGGCTGGCCCGCCCGGCGGAGCAGCTCGATCATCACCGAGGTCTCGTACTCCTCGACCCGGTACAGATCGAGCAGGGCGCGCAGATCGGTCTCGGTGGGTGGTTTGCGGCCCTTGCCCGCCTCGATCCGGGAGAGTTTGGCCGGGCTGAAGCCCAGCTTGCGCGCCGCCTGCTCCTGGCTCAGCTGCTGGTCCTCGCGGAGCCCCGCGAGCTGCACACCGACGAGCATCTTCAGCAGGGTCGGGGCGGGCTCGGCACGGTCCAGATAGGGCTGGAGGCGGGATACGCGCGGTGCGTCGGCGGACATCCTGGCTCCCGGCAGACAGCAGAAGGGAATGCGACACTATCGCATTTCGTTGATCCCTGGCCCGCATATGCCGCCAGAATCAGGTGAGTTGACGTGATCGCCATGGGTGCGGCCGGATCCGGGCGGATCCCGCAGGATGGGGAGCGCCCGGACCGCGAACCGTCTCGTGCCGCCGGGGAGCCTCGCCCTCCGGCGGCGATTTCAGGTCACATTCCCGGTCAGATGGTCGAACTCCCCGTCCTTGGCCCCGGCCAGGAACGCGGCGACCTCGGCCGGGGTGTAGACGAGTGCGGGCCCGTCGGGGAAGCGCGAGTTGCGCATCGCGACACTTCCGTCGATCAGCGGCGCGACCTCGACACAGTTGCCCTCGGCGGCGCTGTGGTGGCTCTTGATCCAGTGAACGTCCAGGGAGCTTGCCCGGACTCCGTTCGGCACTGACGGCACGGCGGTCTCCTCGCTGTCCATGATTCGCGTCCTACCCAAAAACTCGCGCAATTTCTCGTGCAATTGCACGCTCGGGCTGACAGTGTGGATAATAGCCGCGGCGTCAACCCCCTTGGAGACGCCGGATCATGACAACGCGTCAGGAAGATCACGGACCGCCCCTGAGCCCGGATCAGGCTTCCGGCAGGCCGGCCCACCGGTCCTCCCCCCTCGACCGAACTGACCGCTGCGGAAAGGCCCGACGCCATGCGCACCGCTTCGACGCACCAGCCGAACTCCGAGCGCGCAGAGCACGAACCGCCGACCGCCGGAGCCACCCGGCCCGACCCGCTCGGCTCCCTCGGCGAGGTGCCCTGGCAGCTGATCCAGGACGCCACCGGCAGCGCCACCGCCGTGCCGAGGCTGCTCAACCGGATCGCCTGGGGCAGCCGGGACACCGCCGAGAGGGCGCTCGCCGAACTGCGCGACCGGATCTGCCAGTTCGGGTTCGTGGTGCACCAGGCCACCGCCGCCGTCGTCCCGTACCTCTGGGATCTGGCCCGGCTTCCGCATGTCAGGGTCCGGCCGCAGCTGATCGAGCTGCTCGGCGCCGTCGCCGCGGCCCGCCAGTGGGAGACCACGGCCGCCGCCTACCCCAAGTTCCTCAACCACCAGGAGAAGCATGTGGTGTGGGAGCGTGCCGCCCGGCAGGCGGTCCACGCCCGGCGCGAGCTGCTGAGGCCGCTGCTGGCGGACAAGGACCCCGAGGTCACCGCCGCCGCGGGTGAACTCGCCCGGCGGCTCGGGGAGTAACACCCCGGAGACCGCGGGCGCCGTCCGCTCGGGGGATGTGGACGGCCCCGCGCACTTCTGTCCAGTTTCCTTACGCCGCTGTCCGTTCCACCTGTTCCCGGGAGGAACCGCGCCGGCCGTTCCGGGACCGGCGTAGCTGAACCGTTCCTCCATCGACCGGGCGGTCAGCCGGCCGGTCGGCCGCCACCGCCGGGAACACGTTGCCGACCAGGACGGGCCCGCTCCGGCCGAAGACGCCTGTGCACGCGATACAGCGCGGCTGCGGTGTGCTCACTGACGACGATCCGCTCCGGCCGGGCGTCCGCGCGTACGGTGCGGCCCCCGGCGTCCCGGTACGACCAGGCCCCGCCCTCCGTCCCGGCCGATCCGCCGGACGGGGAGTGACAGCCCCGGCCCGCTCCCGCATCGTCCGGACGGACGACCCCGCCGTCACCCGTCCCGTCCCCCCGGCCCAGCCGGTACGGCGACCGGGCGGGCCGCGCGGCGGGCCGAGGATGGGGAGAGGCGTCGGCCGGTACCCCGTCCGGCGTCCCCAGGAACCGCGTACGAGGATGAGGACGGACCAGCCGTGCCGCTGCGCCATCTGAACCGCCGGAAGAGGAGCGCCATCCCCATGTCCCCCGCCGACCGTGCCCTGCTGGAAGCCGCCGCCTCGGGCGACACCGACGCCGTGCGCGCGGCCCTCGCCGCCGGAGCCGATGTCGAGGCGCGTGACGAGCACCGCCGTACCCCGCTGCTGCTCGCCTCGCTCGCCGACCATGTCCCCGCCGCCGAGGTGTTGGTCGCGGCCGGGGCCGACCCGGACGCCCAGGACGACCGCGACGACAGCGCCTGGCTGGTCACCGGCGTCACCGGCAGCGTCCGGATGATGCGCGCGCTGCTCCCGGCCGGTCCCGATCTCACCCTGCGCAACCGGTTCGGCGGCATCTCCCTGATCCCGGCCAGCGAGCGCGGCCATGTCGGCTATGTCCGCGCCCTGCTGAGCGAGACCGGTATCGCCGTCGACCATGTCAACCGGCTCGGCTGGACCGCGCTGCTGGAGGCGGTCATCCTCGGCGACGGCGGGCCCGCCCATCAGGAGATTGTCGGACTGCTGCTCGCCGCCGGGGCCACCCCCGACCTGCCGGACGGCGACGGTGTCACCCCGCTCGAACACGCCGAGCGCCGGGGCTTCACCGAGATCGCCGGGCTGCTCCGGGCCGCGCGATGACCCTCCGCCGGGCATCCCTCGGCGCCCTCGCCGCCCTGACACTGGCGGTGGGCTGCTCGGCGGGGAGCGGACCGGACTCCCCGCGCCCGTCACCGGCCGCAGCCTCCGGCAGTGCGCCGACCGCCGACGGCACCCTCCTGGTCACCGACTTCGGCGCCGACACCGTCACCTTCGTCGACCCGGACCGGGGCGCCGTCGGCTCGGTCCGGGTCGGGACCGCGCCCTACGGGGTGGCCGTCGGGGCGGACGGGCGGGCCTGGGTGGCCACCGCCGAGGGCGTCGCCGTGGTCGACACCGCCACCCGCGAGCGCCTCGCCCTCGTCCCGTACCGGACCGGCGGTCTGGGGGCCGCCACCCATGGCGAGTACCGGGGCGGCGGCATGGGCATCGCCCTCGCCCCGGACGGCGGCCGGGCCTACGTCGGGGTCAACGTCCCCGGCGGGCCCGGCACCCTGGAGACGATCGACACCGCGACCCTCAAGGTCACCGCCACCGCCGGGGTCGGCCGCCGTCCCTTCGACGTGGATGTCTCCCGCGACGGCTCCGAGGTGTACGCCACCAACCACGACTCCTTCGATGTCACGGTCGTCGCCGCCGACGGCTCCGGCACCCGGCGCATCGAGGTCGCGCCCTACGGCACCGAGGGCGGCCTCGGCTCCTGGCTCAAACCGCACTACACCGCCGTACGGCCCTCGGACGGACGGCTGCTGCTGCCGTTCGAGGGCGAGCGGCTGGTCGTCGTGGACCCGGCGACCGGGCGGTCGTCGGTCGAGCCGATGACCGCGAACACCCATCAGCACGGCGCCGCCCTCACCGCCGACGGCACCCTGCTGGTGGTCGGCACGGGACCGATCGACCCGGCCACCGACGAGGGTCCCTCGCTCACCGTGCGCGCACCGGGCGGCGCGGAACGGGTGATCCCGCTGGAGGGACCGCACGAGAACGTGACCGTCACGGGCGACGGGCGGACCGCGTATGTCACCGGCGGTTTCACCCGGGACGGCTACTGGGACGGTCTGACGGTCGTCGACCTGGAGTCGGGCGGCACGCGGCGGGTCGAGGCGGGGGAGCGGCCGTTGGGGATCGCGGTGATGTGACGGGGACGGGCAGTCGTGGCGCAGACATTTCCTCCGTGATCCCCGCCGGGGCAGGGCGGTGTCAGCGGTGGCGCAATGCCTCCGCCACGGTGATCGCCTCCGGGGCGAGGGCGCGTTCGCCGTCGGCGATGTCCCACAGGGCGTTCTGGAGGAGGCGGCCCAGTGTCCAGCCCGTGGCGCGGGCGCGGTCCAGGTCAAGTGCCTCGGTGAGCAGGTCGAAGCGGCGCCGCAGGACCCGGTGCGGATCGGGGGCGACGACCTCGGCCCAGCGGCTGTCCAGCGCCGGCCACAGATCGAACCCGGGGTCGCCCGCGAGGGGTTCGGGGTCGATGGCGAGCCAGGGCTCACGCCCGGCGGCGAGGACGTTCTCGTAGTGCAGGTCCCAGTGGAGCAGCCGGTCGCCGGGCCGGTCGGCGAGTTCGGCGACGGCCGCCGCCCAGTCGGTGAGCCGCCGCCGGTCGGCCGGGTCGGACAGCTCACGGGCCGCGCGCGGGGTCTCCTCCAGCATCGCGGCGGCGACGGCGCCGAGGCCGGGCAGTCCGGCGGGCGCGGGCCGGGCGACCAGCCGGGCCTGGAGTCCGGCCAGGATGCCCAGCGCGGTGTCGTCGTCCTCGACGGCGGCGAGGGAGCGGTCCGCGTCCAGCCGCTCCAGCAGCATCGTGCTCGACACCGGGTCGTGGTCGAGGAGACGGACGATCCCGGCGCCGTCCCAGGCGCGCAGCCCGAGGATCGCCGCCGCCGACTCGGCCCGGGGCAACTGGAGCTTGAGCATCGCGGGTGTGCCGTCCGGGCGCCGTACCGGCAGTACCAGCGATGCCTCGCCCGAGCCCGGGTCGCCGTCGCGGCGCAGGTCCCAGCGGGCCAGCGACCCGGCGACCAGCTCCGGCAGCCCGGCCAGCCACGCCCTGCCCTCCTCACCGAAGGCGCCGGCGTAGGAACGGGCCAGCGCGGGCGGGACGGTGAGCGGTGGTTCGGCGGGGCTCATACGGTGCGGCTCCTCGTGGGTCGGGCGCGCGGGGCAGATCCCGCCATGTGAGCATGGGTGATCGTCCGTGTCGAAGGATTAACGAGTCCGGAGGAACCCCCGTGTCCCGACCTCCCCTGCCGCAGGCCGCCCAGGACATGCTGGCCCGCGCCAACCCCGCTGTGATGGCCACCCTCCGCAAGGACGGCACGCCGGTCTCCACGGCGACCTGGTACCTCTGGGAGGACGGCCGGATCCTGATCAGCCTGGACGGGACCCGGGTCCGCCTCAGTCATCTGCGCAACGACCCCCGGGTGACCCTGACCGTCCTCGACGGCGACAACTGGTACACCCATGTCACCCTGATCGGCCGGGTCACCGAGATCTACGCCGACGAGGGGCTCACCGACATCGACCGGCTCGCCACCCACTATGTGGGCAAGCCCTACCCGGACCGGGTCAGCCCCCGCTTCAGCGCCTGGATCGAGGTCGAGCGCTGGCACGGCTGGGGCGAGCAGAAGGAGAGCTGACCGGGGTCAGCCGCACCATGAACGCCTCGGCGCCGGACACCCGGATCCGCTGGACATGCGCCGGGGTCAGGCCCGCGCCCAGCGCCGAGGCCACTTCCCCCGCCCCCGGCAGCAGCACCACCGCCGTGCCGTCCGGGGTGAGCACCCGGCGCAGCTCCCGCCACCAGCGCTCCGGCGCCCCGGCGAGTCCGCCCCGGGCCGGGACCTGACCGCCCCACGGCGGATTGCACAGCACCCGGTCCACACTGCCGTCCGCCAGCGGCAGCCGGGCCGCGTCCCCCCGCTCCACCGCGACCGGCAGGCCCGCGGTGTTGGCGCGGGCCGCCTCCAGTGCCCGCCCGGACAGATCGAAGCCCCGGTGACGGGCGGCTGGTTCGCGCAGCGCGCTCTCCGCGAGGAGGGTCCCGGCCCCGCAGCACGGGTCCACCACCAGCGCGCCCGGCGGTGGTTCGGCCAGCGCGGCCATCGCCGCGGCCACCGGTGGATGCAGGGTGCCGGGGACGGTGAGCCGTTTGTAGTCCCTGCGGTGCAGCGGTCGGTCCCCGCCGCGCAGCATCAGCGTGGCCGAGGTGCCGTCCAGGGTGAGCCGCCAGCCCCAGTGCCCCGGCGGCGCCGGGACGCCCGAACGCCGGGAGTGGTACGGCACCTCCATCCGCCGGGCGAGGGCCCGGCCGACGGTGTCCTCGGCGTCGTAGCGGTTGAAGGCGCGTCGGCCGAGGAAGGACGCCGAGACATCGACGCCGGTGGGGGCGGTGGGGGTGGGGCGCAGGGGCAGCAGGGCCGCGAGGTCGGTGCGGGTGACGAGGTCGGTGAGGGCGGTGAGTGCGTCGCGGGCCGGGCCGGGGTCGGCGCACCGGGCCGCGCACAGGAACACATCGTCCGCTGTGCGCGGGGACGGCACGGATCCGGCGGTGAGAAAGCGGACTTCGCGGTGGTGCAGGCCGGTGACGGCCGTGCCGGGGGACCGCAGGACCTCGGCTGCGACCGCGGACTCCAGTCCGCGGACACACCGCGCCACAAGAGGCGTGTGCATGAGGGGTGGGCTTCTTCCACATCAGCGCCCGGGACAGCGCTCCGCTGCCCCGCGTCGCCGGCGACGGGGACTCCTCGTATCGCCGACGGGCGCTAGCGGAGGGGGAAGAAGTACGTCATGCGGGGGAGTGTAGAAGGCTCCGGGGCCGTGGTGCCCCCGGTTTTCGGGCCGTGGCCGTCAGGGGTGGGCGAGGGCCTCGTAGTACGCCTTCTGCGCGGGGTAGTAGTCGGCGAAGTCGGGCAGGGGGCCGTCCTCGCGGGCGGCGGTGAGCTGGTCGAGGTAGTACTCCCAGCCCGGTCCGGTCGAGCTGAGGACGCCGGTGTCGGTGAGGTGCTGGACCAGCTGGAGTTCGGTGGTGCCCGCGGACTCGGTGAGCCGCAGCTCCAGGAACCAGGCCCCGGCGTCGTCGGTCGTCGAGACCGCGAGGCGGTGCGGGGGTTCGCAGGCGTCGATCCGGATCGGGGACCAGTCGGCCTCGTCCTCGAAGGTCATCCGTACCTCGATCGTGCGGCCGGGGCCCGGCTCGCCGCGCCAGGGGCCGAACCAGCGGGCCGTGCGCTCCGGCTCGGTGACGCTCGCCCAGACATCGGCGAGCGGGGCGCGGTAGGTGCGGGAGAGGATCAGATCGTGTCCGTCGGGCGTGCGCTCCAGCCGTCCGGTGGGTTCGGGGGTGGTCATGCGGTGTCCTTGTCCTCGATGGGTTCGGTGGTGGATCCGGTGAGGGCCGCGTTCTCGTCGGCGCGGCGGTCCCGGCGGGTGCGGTGGACCTCGGTGTCCAGCGCGTCCAGCCGCTGCCGCCAGTCGGGGCGCCCGCCGTCGAACTGGGTGAGCCAGCCCGCCAGCGCCAGGAGCCCGGACGGCACCAGGGAGTAGCGGCGGTGCCGCCCCAGCCGCTCGTCGCGGACCAGGCCGCTCTCACGCAGGACGCGCAGATGACGGCTGACCGCCGGGCGCGTGATCGTGAACCGGGCGGCGATCTCACCGGCCGTCAGGGGCGTGTGCCGCAGCATCACCAGGATCTCCCGGCGAACGGGGTCGGCGATGGCCTCGGCGGCGCCGGACAGGTCGTCCATGGCAAGAAGCGTAACCTCTGGGTTACGCATTTGTCGACGGGCGGGCGAGGGGGAGTGGACCGGCCCCCGGTCCGAACCGTGATCAAAGGGCAACCCTCCGTCGGTCCGGAGGGGGTGGCCGACACTCGCAGATGTAGTTAGCCTTACCTAAGTCTTTGCGCGGCGAGTGGCCGCGCAGCGGAACACGGTCCGGGGGGATGCGTGCGAAGAGCGGACCCACGGGGCCGAAAACTGCTGCGACGGGCGATCGGCGGACAGCGCCGCGATGTCGTCCGGGGCGCGGTGCTGGGCATGGGCCACCAGACCGGTGAGGCGCTGGTGCCCGTGGTCATCGGACTCGCCATCGAACGCGGGGTCGTGGACGGCGACGTCCCCGGACTCCTGCTCTGGCTCGGCCTGCTGGCCCTCGTCTACGTCGGCCTCTCCTACAGCTTCCGGTTCAGCGCCCGCGCCGGTGAACGCGCCTCCGTCACCGCCGCGCATCTGCTGCGCACCGAGCTGATCGGCCGGGTGCTGGCCCCCGAAGGCGGTGCCGACGAGGGCCGGTTGCCCGGGGAACTCTCCAACACCGCCACCGAGGACGCCCGCCGGGTCGGCGCCGTCGCCATGGCCCTGATCGTCGCCCTCGCCGCCACCGCCGGACTGGTGGTCGCCGCCGTCGCCCTGCTGCGGGTCTCCCTCACCCTCGGACTGCTCGTCCTGCTCGGCACCCCGCTGCTGCTCTGGCTCGGGCATCTGCTCAGCAAGCCCCTGGAGCGGCGCAGCGAGACCGAACAGGACCGCGCCGCCCGCGCCTCCGGGGTGGCCGCCGACCTGGTGGCCGGACTGCGCGTCCTCAAGGGCATCGGCGCCGAACCCGCCGCCGTCGCCCGCTACCGCGGGGTCAGCGGCGACTCGCTGGCCGCCACCCTGCGCGCCGCCCGCGCCGAAGCCTGGCAGCACGGTGTCGTCACCCTGCTCACCGGCACCTTCATCGCGATCGTCGCCCTGGTCGGCGGACGCCTCGCCGCCGCCGGTGACATCGGCCTCGGCGAACTCGTCTCCTGCGTCGCCCTCGCCCTCTTCCTCATCGGCCCGCTCTCCGAGTTCTCCTGGGTCAACGCCGAACTCGCCCAGGGCCGCGCCTCCGCCGCCCGCATCGCCGCCGTACTGGACACCGAGCCGGCCGTCACCGACCCGGCCCACGCCCCGGCCCCGGACGCCACGACCGGGGCACTGCGCCTGCGCGGGCTGTCCTACGACGGCGTCCACGGCGTCGACCTCGACATCGCGCCCGGTGAACTCCTCGGCGTCGTCGCCACCGACCCCGCCCACGCCACCGCCCTGCTGCGCTGCCTGGGCCGCCGCGCCGACCCCGACATCGGCACCGTCGAACTCGACGGCACCGCCCTGACCGCGCTCGCCCTCGCCGAGGTGCGCGCCGCGATCCTGGTCGCCGAGCACGACGCCGATCTCTTCGAGGGGACCGTGCTGGAGAACGTCACCGCCGCGCTGCCCGACCGGAGTGCCGTCCCCGAGGCCGCGCTCCTCGCGTCCGGCACCGACGAGGTGGTCCGCGCCCTGCCCGACGGACTGCACACCCCGGTCACCTCACGCGGCCGGTCCCTGTCCGGCGGCCAGCGCCAGCGGGTCGCCCTGGCCCGCGCCCTCGCCGCCGACCCGCCCGTCCTGGTCGTCCATGAACCGGCCACGGCCGTGGACGCCGTGACGGAGGCCCGCATCGCCGACGGCATCAAGGACGTCCGCAGGGGCCGCACCACCGTGCTGGTGACCAACAGCCCCGCCCTGCTCGCCGTCACCGACCGGGTCGTCCTCCTCGACGGCGGCACGGTCACCGCCGACGGCACCCACGAAGGGCTCGTCCGCGAGTCCGGGACCTACCGGACGGCGGTGCTGGCATGACCCAACCCCCCGAACTGCTCCCCACCGCCACCGGCGCCCGCACCCGCGCCGCCCTGGCCGAACTGCTGCGCCCCCAGCGCGGCTTCGCCCTGCTCGCACTGGCCGTGATGACCGGCTCCACCGCCATCGGGCTGCTGGTGCAGCCGCTGCTCGGCCGGATCGTCGACCTGGCCGCCGACGGGGGCACCGCCGACGCCGTCACCGTGACCGCCGCGCTGCTGGTCGCCGTCGCCGTCGCCCAGGGCCTCAGCGCCGGATACGGGCTGTCGCTGCTGTCCCGGCTCGGCGAGAGCGCCCTGGCCCGGCTGCGCGAACGGTTCGTGGAACGCGCCCTCGCGCTGCCCCTGGAGCGGGTCGAGAAGGCCGGTGCCGGGGACCTCACCGCCCGGGTCACCGCCGATGTCTCGCTGATCGCCGAGGCCGTCCGCAACGCCCTGCCCGAGCTGGCCCGCTCACTGCTCACCATCGTCCTCACCCTCGGCGCGATGGCCCTGCTCGACTGGCGGTTCCTGCTGGCCGCGCTGCTCGCCGTCCCCGTCCAGGCGGCCACCGCCCGCTGGTACGTCCGCCGGGCCGTCCCGCTGTACGCCGCGCAGCGCGTCGCCGCGGGCGCCCAGCAGCAGCAGCTCCTGGACACCGTCGCGGGCAGCTCCACCCTGCGGGCCCTGCGGATGGAGGACGAGCACACCGAGCGGGTCGCCGAACGGTCCCGGTCCGTGGTGGACCTCACCATGCGCGGGGTCAATCTGGTCCTCGGCTTCTACAGCCGACTGCACATCGCCGAGTACATCGGCCTCGCCGCCGTCCTGCTCACCGGCTACTGGCTGGTCCGCGACGGCAGCGCCTCCATCGGTACGGCCACCGCCGCCGCCCTGTACTTCCACAGCCTGTTCGGGCCGGTCAACGCCGCCCTCGCGCTGCTGGACGACGCCCAGTCGGCGACCGCGGGACTCGCCCGCCTGGTCGGTGTCACCGATCTGCCCGCCGACCCCGGCGCGGAAGGCGCCGTACGGCCCGGCGGCGTCGATGTCACCGTCCGCGGCCTCGGCCACGCCTACCGGCCCGGCCACCCGGTGCTGCACGACATCGAGCTGACGATCCGGCACGGCGAGCGGGTCGCCCTGGTCGGCGCCAGCGGCGCGGGCAAGACCACCCTGGCCCGCCTGGTCGCCGGTATCCAGCCGCCCACCTCCGGCACGGTCCTGGTCGGCGGTGTCCCGCCCACCGAACTGGGCGCCACCGGCACCCTCGCCCTGATCACCCAGGAGACCCATGTCTTCGCGGGCCCCCTCGCCGACGATCTGCGGCTCGCCAGACCCGATGCCACCGACGACGAACTGCGCGCCGCCCTCGACCGGGTGGAGGCCCTCGGCTGGGCCGACGCCCTGCCCGACGGTCTGGACACGGTCGTCGGCGAAGGCGGCCACCGGCTCAGCGGCGCCCAGACCCAGGCCCTCGCCCTCGCCCGCCTGGTCCTCGCCGACCCGCCCCTGGTGATCCTGGACGAGGCCACCGCCGAGGCGGGCAGCGCCGGGGCCCGCGCCCTGGAGAAGGGCGTCGCCCGCGCCGTCGACGGCCGTACCGCGCTGATCGTCGCGCACCGGCTCAGCCAGGCCGCCGCCGCGGACCGGGTGGTCGTCATGGACGGCGGCCGGATCGTCGAGACCGGCACCCACGACGCGCTGCGCGCGGCCGGCGGACGCTATGCCGCGCTGTGGAACGCCTGGTCGGACACCCGCGCCCCGCACCCCTAGAGCCTCCCCCCGCATTCTTGGACCCCCCCCACAGACCCGCATCACCACCCTCGCTCCACAGGAACCCGAAACCGAAGGACCGCAGATGTTCCGCTCCCGCAGGGCGCCGCGGCTCGCCGCCGCGCTCGCCTCAGCCACCCTTCTGTTCGCCACCGCCGCGTGCGGCAGCGGTGACGACGACTCAGGATCCGACTCGGCGGCGTCCGGCACGGAGAGCAGCGGCTCCTCCGGCGCGTTCCCGGTCACCCTCGACCACAAGTACGGCAGCACCACCATCGACGCCGAGCCCGAGCGGATCGTCACCGTCGGCCTCACCGACCAGGACTCCGTCCTCGCCCTCGGCAAGGTCCCGGTCGGCGCCACCGAGTGGCTCGGCGGCTACGACGGCGCCGTCGGCCCCTGGGCCGCCGACAAGATCGGCTCGGCCGAGACGCCGACCGTCCTCACCGACACCGGCACCGGCCCGCAGGTGGAGAAGATCGCCGCCCTCAAGCCCGACCTCATTCTCGCGGTGTACGGCGGACTCACCGAGGAGCAGTACGAGGCGCTGTCGAAGTTCGCGCCGGTCGTCGCCCAGCCGAAGCAGTACAACGACTACGGCGTCTCCTGGCAGGAGCAGACCGAGATCATCGGCACGGCGCTCGGCGCCTCCGACGAGGCGGCGGCGGTCGTCAAGTCCACCGAGGACGCCATCAAGACGGCCGCCGACGAGAACCCGGAGTTCCAGGGCGCGACCGCCGTGGTGGCCACCCCGTACGAGGGCATGTTCGTGTTCGGCAGCCAGGACCCGCGCTCGCATCTCCTCGGTGACCTCGGCTTCAGCCTGCCCGAGGACCTGGACACGGTGATCGGCGACCAGTTCGGCGCCAACATCAGCAAGGAGCGCACCGATCTGCTCGACCAGGACGCCGTGGTCTGGCAGGTCACCGATGTCACCAAGGACGCCGACACCCTGCACAAGGACGCCTCCTACAAGGACCTGAACGTGGTGACGCAGGGCCGTGAGGTCTTCGTCTCCGAGTCCAGCGACTACGGCAACGCGCTGTCCATGGGCACCGTGCTGAGCCTGCCGTATGTCATCGAGCGGCTGGTGCCGCAGCTCGCGGCGGCCGTCGACGGGAAGACGGACACCCCGGTGGAGCAGCCCGCGTCCTGACGGGCCCACGGAAACCGGAAGAGGGGGGCGGCCACGGTGGCCGCCCCCCTCTCGTGTGCCGTCAGGCGTTCATGGACTCCGCGAGGCTGCGCGGGCGCATATCGGTCCAGTGCGCCTCCACATAGGCGACGCAGGACGGCCGGGAGTCCGGGCCGTGGACCGTGCGCCAGCCGGCCGGGACCGTCACGAAGTCCGGCCACAGACTGTGCTGGTCCTCGTCGTTCACCAGCACCAGATAGGTGCCCTCGGGGTCGTCGAACGGGTTGCTCATGTCGTTCCTCGTTCCTTTCCTCAGGGGGATACTCGCGGGGTCAGGGGCAGGGTCAGGGCCGGGTGCCGTGCCGTCCGGCTCGGGCGGCCAGGGCCTCCAGCGCGCGGAACCAGGTCCCGGCCAGGTCCCGTACCGTCTCCTCGGTCAGCAGGCCGGACGCGTAGGACCAGTGGGCGGCCAGCACCGGGCCGTCCGCGCGGTCCTCGGTCACCACATTGATCTCCAGGGCGTGGCCCTGGCGCATGGTGCCCTCGGCGCCGATGTCGGCCGCGTCCTCCTCGGGCGCGTACGACCAGTCGGTCTCCTCGGGGATGCCGAACCGGCCCAGGTAGTTGAACTCGATCCGGGGCGGCTCCGGGGCGGCCAGCACCTCGCGGGTGGCCGGGTTGAGATGGCGCAGCAGTCCGTGCCCGACCCCGTTCGCGGGCAGCTCCGCCAGATGGGCGCGGACCCGGGCGACCGCCTCCTCGGCTCCCTCGCCCCCGGCGAAGGCGTCGGCCAGATCGAGCGGCCCGGGGTCGAGCCGGACCGGGTAGACGCTGGTGAACCAGCCGACCGTACGGGAGAGATCGACGCTGTCGCCGCCGAGTTCCTCCTCGCGGCCGTGGCCCTCCAGGTCGACCAGCACGGAGCTGCCCGGGTGCCCGTGGCGCCGCCGCCAGTCGGCGAAGGCCAGGGCGAGACCGGCGAGCAGCACATCGTTGACGTCGGCGCCGAACGCGGCCGGTACGGACGACAGCAGCGGCCCGGTCACCCGGGCCGGCAGCCTGAGGGCGACCTCCCGGACGGTGGCGGCGGTGTCGCGGTCCGGGTCCGGGGCCCGCAGCAGCGGGAACGGCTCGCCGTGCGCCAGGACGGACCGCCACACCGGCAGTTCGGCCTCCCGCGCCGGGTCCCGGGCCAGTTCGCCCAGCAGCCGCGCCCAGCGGGCGAACGAGGTCTCCACGGGCGCGAGCCGTACCGGCCGCCCGGCCGACACCTCCCGCCAGGCCGTCGCCAGATCCGGCAGCAGCACCCGCCACGACACCCCGTCCACCACCAGGTGATGGGCCATCAGCAGCAGCCGCCCGGGGGCGTCCCCCGCGTCGAACCACACCGCCCGGACCATCACCCCGGCGTCCGGGTCCAGCAACGCCCGCGCCGCCCGCGCCCGTTCCCCGACCAGCCCGGCGAGGGCCCCGGCGTCCAGCCCCCGGGCGTCCACGCGCTCGATCCAGCCGCCCGCGTCGACCTCCCCCACCTGCGGCACCTGGAGCGACCAGTCGGTGCCGTCGGCCGGGCGGACCAGGGTGGCCCGCAGCAGATCGTGCCGGTCGGCCAGCGCCTGGAGCACCGCCGTCAGCCCGGCGAGATCCAGCGCGGCCGGGGTCCGCACCAGCGCCGACTGGTGGTACGAGGCGAAGGGCCCGCCCAGTTCGCGCAGCCAGTGCATCACCGGGGTGAACGGGACCGTGCCCGTGCCGTCGTCGGCGGGACGGGCCGCCGCCGCGTCCGCGGACTCGGCGACCGCCGCGAGCGCGGCCACCGTACGGTGCCGGAAGACCTGGCGCGGGGTGATCCGCAGGCCCGCCGTCCGGGCCCGGCCCACCAGTTGCATCGCCACGATGCTGTCGCCGCCCAGCACGAAGAAGTCGTCGTCCACCCCGATCCGGTCCAGCCCGAGGACCTCGGCGAACACCGCGCACAGGGTCCGCTCCGGCCCGGTGGCGGGCTCCCGGCCCGAGGAGAGGGCCGCGAAGTCCGGTGCGGGGAGCGCGGCCCGGTCCAGCTTGCCGTTGGCGAGCTGCGGGAACCGGTCCAGCGTCACCACCGCCGCCGGGACCATGTGGTCCGGCAGCAGCCCGCCGACCTGCGCCCGTACCCCCGCCGGGTCCGGCACCGCGCCCGGCACGGGGACGACATACGCGACGAGTCGCCTGCGCGGCCCGTCCTCATGGACCGTGACCAGGGCCTGGGCGACCCCGGGATGGCCGGTGAGCGCCGACTCGATCTCGGCGGGCTCGATCCGGAACCCGCGGATCTTGACCTGGTCGTCGGCCCGGCCCAGGTAGTCGATCCGGCCGTCGGCGCTCCAGCGGGCCAGGTCGCCCGTGCGGTAGAGCCGGGAGCCCGGCGCCCCGAACGGGTCGGCCACGAACCGCTCCGCCGTCTGGCCCGGCGCGCCCAGATAGCCCCGGGCGAGCCCGCCCCCGGCGAGATACAGCTCCCCGGTGACGCCGGGCGGCACCGGCTGGAGCAGCCCGTCCAGGACATAGGCCCGGGTACCGGCCACCGGGCGGCCCACCAGCGGGCGGTCACTGTCCCGGACCCGGGCGACCAGCGCGTCCACGGTGGACTCGGTCGGCCCGTACAGATTGAACGCCTCGGTGGCGCGCAGCCCGGACAGGCGCCGCCACAGCGCGAGCGGCACGGCCTCGCCGCCGACGCCGACCACGGTCAGCGGGCAGTCGGTGCCGTCCAGCAGCCCGGCGTCCGCCATCTGCGCGAACAGTGACGGGGTGACCTCCAGGAAGTCGAAGCGGTGGGTGCGGACGGCCGCCGCGAGGAGTTCGGCGTCCCGGCGGACCTCCTCCGACACGATGTGCACACAGTGCCCGTCCAGCAGCCACAGCTGCGGCTGCCAGGACGCGTCGAAGAAGAACGACCAGGCGTGCCCGGCCCGCAGATGCCGCCGCCCGGCCGCCTCCACCGCCGGGGTGTAGAGGGTCTCGCGATGGCTGTGGAACAGGTTCGTCAGCGTCTCATGGGTGATCACCACACCCTTGGGGCGTCCGGTGGAGCCCGAGGTATAGATGACATACGCCGGGTGACGCGGGGTCAGCGCCGCGATCCGGTCGGCGTCCGTGACCGCCCCGGCGTCCTGGGCGGCGATCTCGTCGGCCGTCGCCGGGGAGTCGAGGACCAGCAGAGGTGCCCCGGACGGCAGGCTCCCGGCCAGACCGGCGGTCGTCAGGGTGAGGACCGGGGCCGCGTCGGCGAGGACCTGCGCCGTGCGCTCGGCGGGCGCGTCCGGGTCCAGCGGCAGATAACCGGCGCCCGCCTTGTGCACCGCGAGCACGGCCACCAGGAACCGCGCGGTGCGCGGCAGCGCCAGCGCCACGAACCGCTCCGGGCCCGCCCCGTGCTCCACCAGCACCCGCGCCAGCCGGTTGGCCTCCGCCTCCAGCTCCCCGAAGGTCAGCTCCAGCCCGTCCGACGCCACCGCCGGCAGCTCCGGGTGCAGCCGCACCCGCTCCTCGAACAGCGCCGGTACGGTCGCCGGGGCGCCGAGCGCGGGCCGGGCACCCCAGCCGCCGGTCAGCTCCCGCCGCTCCGCGCCGGACAGCAGATCGATCCGGCCGAGCCGCACCTCCGGATCGGCGGTCACCGCCCGCAGGATCCGCCGCAGCCGCTCCGCGAACGAGGCGGCGGTCGCCGGGTCGAACAGATCGGCGCTGTACTCCAGCACCCCGTCCACCCCGCCGCCGTCGGCCCGCGCCACGAAGTCGAAGGACAGATCGAACTTGGCGGTCTGCTGCGCCACCTCGTCGCGCCGCGCCGCCAGCCCCGGCAGCGCGGGCTCCTCCTCACCGGCGGCCAGATGCACCACCATCACCTGGAACAGCGGATGCCGGGCCAGCGACCGCGCCGGGTTCAGCACCTCCACCAGCCGCTCGAACGGCATCTCCTGATGGTCGAAGGCCGCCAGATCGGCCGCCCGCACCCGGGCCAGCAGCTCCCGGAACGTGGGCTCGCCCGAGGTGTCGGTCCGCAGCACCAGGGTGTTCAGGAAGAAGCCGACCAGCTCGTCCAGCGCCGCGTCCGTACGGCCCGAGATCGGGCTGCCGATCGGGATGTCGGTGCCCGCGCCGAGCCGGGTCAGCAGGGTCGCCACCGCGCTCTGGAGCACCATGAACACCGTGACGCCGTTGTCCCGGGCCAGCCTCTCCAGCGCCGCCGCGAGATCCGCGTCCAGCGACAGATCCGCCGCACCGCCCCGGTAGGTCGCCTCCAGCGGGCGCGGCCGGTCCACCGGCAGCGCGAGTTCCTCGGGCAGCCCGGCCAGCGTCCCGCGCCAGTGGGCGAGCTGACGGGCCGCCAGACTGTCCGGGTCGCGCTCGTCGCCGAGCACCTCCCGCTGCCAGAGCGTGTAGTCGGCGTACTGCACCGGCAGCGGCTCCCACGCCGGGGCCCGCCCCGCCGTCCGGGCCTCGTAGGCGAGCGCCAGGTCCCGGTTGAGCGGGGCCTGCGACCACTCGTCGCCCGCGATGTGGTGCAGCAGGAGCAGCAGCGTCCAGTCCCGTTCACCGGACCGGAACACCTCCACCCGCAGCGGCGCCTCCCGCTCCAGCGCGAACCCGTACGCCCCCGCCTCCCGCAGCCGTTCCTCCAGCTCCCCGGGGGCCACGTCCGTCACCGTGAACGGCACCGCGTCCGGCGCCAGCACCCGCTGGCGGGGCCGTCCGCCCTCGTCCGGGAACACCGTCCGCAGCGTCTCGTGCCGCGCCACCACATCCCGGACGGCCGCCCGCAGCGCCGCCACGTCCAGCTCACCCGTCAGCCGCCAGGCCGAGGGGATGTTGTACGTCGGACTCGGGCCCTCCACCTGGTAGAGGACCCACAGGCGCCGCTGGGCCGAGGACAGCGGCAGCGACGCGGGCCGCTCCCGCACCGACAGCGCCGGACGCGCCGCGCCGCCACCCTCGCCGAGGCGTTCGGCGAGCCGGGCCACGGTCGGCGCGTCGAACACGGTCCCCAGCGACACCTCCGTGCCGAACGCCGCCCGCACCCCCGCCACCAGCCGCACCGCCAGCAGCGAATGCCCGCCGAACGCGAAGAAGTCGTCGTCCACCCCGACCTGTTCGACGCCCAGCACCTGGGCGAACAGGGCGCACAGCACCTCCTCGCGCGCGGTCCGGGCACCCTGCGACGAGGTGCCGGTGAACGCGGGGACGGGCAGCGCGCGGCGGTCCAGCTTGCCGTTGGGGGTCAGCGGCAGCGCGTCCAGGACCACGACGGCCGCCGGGACCAGATGCTCGGGCAGCAGCTCGGCGGCGAACCGGCGCAGCGCCACCGGGTCGACGACCGCGCCTGAGGCCGGGACGACATACCCGACCAGCCGCTCCTCCCGGGCGATCACCACCGCCTGCCCGACGGACGTATGCCGGTCGAGGGCGGCGGCACTCTCGCCGGGCTCGACCCGCATGCCCCGGATCTTGACCTGGTCGTCGGTGCGGCCCAGGAAGTCCAGCGAGCCGTCGGCCGTCCAGCGCGCCAGGTCGCCCGTGCGGTACATACGGGTGCCGGGCGGCCCGTAGGGGTCGGCGACGAACCGCTCGGCGGTCAGCGCCGGCATCCCGACATAGCCGCGCGCCAGCTGCACACCCGCGAGATACAGCTCCCCGGCGACGCCCGGCGGCACCGGCCGCAGCGCCGCGTCCAGCACCAGCACCCGGGTGTTCCACACCGGGCGCCCGATGACCACCCGGTCGGCGCCGGGCGCCACCTCGGCCGCCGTCACATCGACGGACGCCTCGGTCGGCCCGTACAGATTGTGCAGCGCGGCCGGAAGCACCGCGTGGAAGCGGCGGACCACCGGCAGCGGCAGCGCCTCACCGCTGCACAGCACCCGGCGCAGCCCCGCGCACCCGGCCGCCGCCGGCTCCTCCAGGAACACCTGGAGCATCGACGGCACGAAGTGCGCGGTCGTCACCCCCTGCTCCCGGATCAGCCCGGCGAGATAGGCCGGGTCCCGGTGCCCGTCCGGCCGGGCCACCACCAGGGCCGCCCCGGTGATCAGCGGCCAGAAGAACTCCCACACCGACACATCGAACCCGGCCGGAGTCTTCTGGAGCACCCGGTCGTCCGCCGTCAGCCCATAGGCGTCCTGCATCCACAGCAGCCGGTTCGCGATCCCCGCGTGCGGCACGGCCACCCCCTTCGGACGGCCCGTCGACCCCGAGGTGTACAGCACATAGGCGGCACTCAGCGGGTCGTACGACGACGGCAGCGCGCCCTCGGGGCCCTGCGGCAGTCCGTCCGCCAGCACGCACACCGCGTCCGCGTCCGCCACCATCAGCGCCCGCCGCTCCTCGGGCAGACCCGGGTCCAGCGGCAGATAGGCGCCGCCCGCCCGGTGCACGGCCAGCAGCGCGACGACGAGGTCCACCGAGCGCGGCAGCGCCACCGCCACCGTCCGCTCGGCCCGCACCCCCCGCCCGGCCAGTACGCGCGCGGTGTGCGCCACCCGCGCGTCCAGCTCGGCGTACGTCAGCCGTTCGTCCTCGAAGACCAGGGCGAGCGCGTCCGGCGTCCGGGCCGCCTGCGCGGCGAACAGCTCGGGCAGGGTGGCCGCCGGGACGGGGTGCGCGGTGTCGTTCCAGCCGGTCAGCACCGCCGTCCGCTCGTCCGCCTCCAGGACGTCCAGCTCCCGCACCGGACGGTCCGGGTCGGCCACCACCTGCGGCAGCAGCCGCGCCAGCCGCCCCGCGAGGCGCTCGGCCGTCGCCTCGTCGTACAGGTCGGCCGCGTACTCCAGGAGCAGCGCCAGCCGGTCCCGGCCGGGCTCGTCCACGAAGGTGACATGCAGATCGAATTTGGCCGACCCGGTGTCCATCTCGAACCACTCGGTCGCAAGACCCAGCACCTCGGGATCGCCGTCCGGCCGCCAGTGGTAGCCCAGCATCACCTGGAACAGCGGGTTGCGGCCCGCCACCCGGGGCGGATTGACCGCCTCCACCACCTGGTCGAACGGCAGATCCTGCCGCTCGAACGCCTCCAGCGCCGTCTCCCGCACCCGGCCCAGCAGCCCCCGGAAGGTCGGCGCCCCCGACACATCGGTGCGCAGCACCAGCGTGTTGACGAAGAAGCCGATCAGCTCGTCCAGCGCGCTGTCCGTACGCCCCGCGATGGGGGAGCCCAGCGGAATGTCGTCCCCCGCGCCCAGCCGGTGCAGCAGTGCCGCCGTGGCCGCCTGGAACAGCATGAACATGCTGGTGCCGGTCGCCGAGGACAGCTCGCGCAGCCCGGCCGCCGTCGCCGCGTCCAGCTCCAGCCGGACCTTGCCGCCCCGCCCGGTCGGCCGCTCGGGGCGCGGCCGGTCCGCCGGGAGCACCAGCTCCTCCGGTAGCCCCCGCAGCGCCTCGCTCCAGTGGGCGAGCTGCTCCGCGCCGATCCCCTCCAGCAGCTTCCGCTGCCACAGCGTGTAGTCGGCGTACTGCACCGGCAGCGGCTCCCACGCCGGGGCCCGCCCCGCCGTCCGGGCCGCGTAGGCGGTGCCCAGGTCGGTGAGGAAGGGCCGGTCGGACCATTCGTCGGTGGTGATGTGATGCAGCATCAGCCCCACCACCTGGTCCTCCGCGCCGAGCCGCAGCACCTCGGCGCGCAGCGGGATCTCGGCCCGCAGATCGAACGGACGGCGCTGGATCTCCGCGATCCGCCCCGCCAGCTCCTCCTCCACGCAGTCACCGACCGTGACCACCGGGGCCACCTCGCCGGGTCCCGCGATCCACTGGTACGGCTCCCCGTCCTCCTCCAGGAACCGGGTCCGCAGCACCTCATGACGGTCCGTCACATCGGCGAGCGCCGCCCGCAGCGCGGCCAGGTCGAGCTGCCCGCGCAACCGCACGACCAGCGGGAAGTTGTAGGCGCTGTCGTCGCCGGTGATCCGCTCCACCAGCCACAGCCGCCGTTGCGCCGCCGACAGCGGCACCCGCTCGGGCCGCCGGTCCGCCGTCGCCAGCACCGGACGCGCCGGGCGGCCCGCCTCCGCCCGGGAGGCCAGCGCCTCCGGCGTCGGCGCCTCGAACAGATCCCGGATCGCCAGCTCGGCGCCCAGCTCGGTGCGGGCCCGGCTGATCAGCCGGGTCGCCAGCAGCGAATGACCGCCCAGATCGAAGAAGTTGTCCTCCGCGCCGGTCCGGGGCAGCCCCAGCACCTCCGCGAAGAGCCGGCACAGCACCTCCTCCACCGGTGTGCGCGGCCCGCGCCCCTGGGACAGGGCCACCGCGGGCTCCGCGTCCGGCAGGGCCCGCGCGTCCAGCTTGCCGTTGTCGTTCATCGGCAGCCGGTCCAGCACCACGAACGCGGCCGGGACCATATAGCCCGGCAGCCGCTGCCCGAGGTCCTCCCGCAGCCGCCGGATCAGCGCCCCCGCACCCCGCGTCGCCGTCGGCGTGCTGGCGTACGGCTCCTCGTCGCCGCGCCCGGCCCGCGCCCGGTACAGGCCCGACGTCCGGCCGGTGAGCGACGCCGGGACGAACACGGCGTCGAAGAACCCGGGCTCCTGCGACCAGGTCGTCAGCACCCGGCACCCGTGCCCGGCCCCCAGCTCCCGTACGTCGTCCGGCTCCACGCCCGTCCCCGGCACCGGGCCGGAGTCCAGGGCGCGGGTCGCGGCGAGGTCGGCGGTGACGCGGGCGTCCGGGATCCGGGTCACCCGCACCGGGCCGCCGTCCGCGAGGGCCGCGGACAGATCGGCGCCCCAGGGCAGTTCGGGCGCCCCGGCCAGGTCGGCGGCGGCGGTGCCCTCGTACAGGACCACGTCGTAGCGGTAGCGGCTCAGCTCGTTGTGGTGGCGGGCCGCCTTGGTGCGCAGCTCGACACCGACCCCGAGGGTGGTGAACCAGTCCGGGTCGACCAGGAGTTCCTTCTCCAGGGCGAGACCCCGCTCCACCGCCCGGCCGAGCGCCGCCCGGTCGGTGCCGCCGTCGCCCGCGCGGGCCCGCTGGATGCCGGTCTGGAAGATCCGGGCCTGGCGCAGATCCCGGACATCGCCGAGGAAGAGGGCACCGCCGGGCGCGAGCAGCGCGAGGGCGCCCCGGATCACCGTGCGCAGATGGTCCAGGCTCGGGAAGTACTGGATCACGGAGTTGATGACGATGGTGTCGAAGTGCCCGGCGGGCAGTCCGTCGGTCACCTCGGCGGGGCGGCAGCGCAGCTCCACCTTGGCCGCCAGCTCCGGGTCCCGCTGGATCTCGGCGCTGAGCTTGGCGATCACCGGGGCGGCGAAGTCGGTCGCCCAGTACTCCTCGGCGTCCGGCGCCAGCCGCGACAGCAGCAGACCGGAGCCGACACCGATCTCCAGCATCCGGCGCGGACTCAGCTCCCGGATCCGGGCGACGGTCGCCTCCCGCCACTCCCGCATGCCCTCCAGCGGGATCGGCTCACCGTCGTAGGAGCTGTCCCAGCCCGCGAAGTCCTCGGTGAACAGGGCGGTGCCGATCTCGGCGTACTCGGCGGAGTAGATGTCCCGCCACTCGCCGATCTGCTCCTCCTCCGCCGCCCGGACCGTCTCGGCGTCCCGTTCCGCCGGGACGACATAGCCGACCAGCCGCCGGGTGCCGGGCGCGCCGGTGTCGTCGCGGGCCAGCACCGCCGCCTGGGACACCTCCGGGTGCTGGGCGAGCGCGGTCTCGATCTCGCCCAGCTCGACCCGGTAGCCCCGGATCTTGACCTGGTCGTCGGTGCGGCCCAGGAAGTCCAGATTGCCGTCCGGGCGCCGCCGCACCAGATCGCCGGTGCGGTACACCCGCTCGCCGGGCAGCCCGTAGGGGTCGGCGACGAACCGCTCGGCGGTCAGCCCCGGCCGGTCCAGATAGCCCCGGGCCAGCCCGACGCCCGCGATGTACAGCTCACCCGCCACCCCGTCCGGCACCGGCCGCAGCCAGGCGTCCAGGATCCGGGCCCGGGTCGCCCGGATGGGCCGGCCCACGGTCGGGGTGTCACTGTCGTGGGTGCCGCCGCCGAGGGTGTTGATCGTGTACTCGGTCGGCCCGTACAGGTTGTAGCCGTACGTCCCCTCCGTGTCCCGCAGGGTGTTCCACACCGTCTCGGTGACGGCCTCGCCGCCCAGCAGCACCAGCGGCGGCCGGTGCCCCTCCAGCAGCCCTTCCTCGATGAGGAGATGGGCGTAGGTCGGGGTCACGTTCACCACGTCGACGCGGTGCTCCTCGCAGTACGCCACCAGCGCGGTCGCGTCCCGGCGCAGCTCCTCGTCACAGATGTGCACCTCGTGGCCCTCGACCAGCCACAGCAGTTCCTCCCACGACATGTCGAACGCGAAGGACACGGTGTGCGCGATCCGCAGCCGCCGTCCGCCCGCCGCCGCGATCGCCGGGGCGAAGATCTCCTTCTGATGGTTCAGCTGCATGTTCGTCAGACCCCGGTACGGGGTGACGACGCCCTTGGGACGGCCCGTGGAGCCCGAGGTGTAGATCACGTACGCCGGGTGGTCCAGGCTGAAGTCCACCGTCACCGGGTCCGCCGGGAGGGCGGCCAGTTCGGCGGCCGTCGCCGGGTCGTCCAGGAGGACCTCCGGGGTGTCGCCGGTGAGGGTCGCGGCGACGGCGGTCGTGGACAGCAGGAGCAGCGGACGGGCGTCGGCCAGCATCGACGACAGCCGCTCCGCCGGATGGTCCAGCTCCAGCGGCAGATACGCGGCCCCGGTGCGCAGCACCGCGAACAGCGCCACCACCGTGTCGATCGAGCGGGGCAGCCCCAGCGCCACCACCCGCTCCGGCCCGGCCCCGCGCCCGATCAGCAGCCGCGCCAGCCGGTCGCAGGCCGCGTCGAGTTCGGCGTACGTCACCGTCCGCGCCCCGCACACCAGCGCCGTCGCCTCCGGTGTGCGCGCCGCCTGGGCGGCCAGCAGATCGGCGACGGTCTCCCGGGGGACCGGCTGCCGCTGCCCGGCGTCCTCGGCGGCCAGCGCGGCGGCCTCGGCGGGCAGCAGCGCGTCCAGCGAGCCGACCGGCGCCGACGGATCGGCGACCAGCCGCCCCACCAGCAGCACGAACCGGTCCAGCAGCGCCCGCGCCGACGGCCCGTCCAGCAGGTCCGGCCGGTAGGCCAGGGTGACCCGGACCCGCTCGCCCGGGGTCACCACCAGGTTCGCCGGATAGTGCGTGGCGTCCACATTGGCCACCGCGCTCGCCCCGTGCCGCTCCCGCAGCTCGGCGAGGCGTTCGTCGCTGTCGGCGTTGCGCAGCACGAACAGCGTGTCGAACAGCCGCCGGTGCCCGGACTCCGCCTGGAGCACCCCGAGCCCCAGATACTCGTACGGCATCACCGCGAGGCGTTCGCCCTGGACCCGCCTCAGCAGGTCGAGGACCGGTTCGCGCGGGTCGAACGCGATCCGCGCCGGGACGGTGTTGAGGAACATGCCGATGACGCTCTCCACGTCCGGCACCTCGCTGGGGCGGCCCGCGACGGTGGTGCCGAACGCGATGTCGGTGCGCCCGGTCGCGCCCGCCAGCACCAGGCCCCAGGCCGCGTTCAGCACGGTGTTCAGGGTGAGCCCGTGGTGCCGCGCGGTCTCCTTCAGCCGCCCGGCCGTCTCCGGCTCCAGCACCGCGTCCAGCTGGACCGGGATCACCGGTTCGAGGCCCCGGTCGGACAGGCCGGGCGCCAGCAGGGTGGGCTCCTCGAACCCGTTCAGCGCGGCCCGCCAGGCGCGGGTGGCCTCGGCGTCGTCCTGGCGCCCCAGCCAGCTCAGATAGTCCCGGTAGGCGCCGGGCGCGGGGAGCCCCGCCGGGTCGCCGCCGCTCTCGTACAGCGCGAACAGTTCGTCCAGGAACAGCCAGGCCGACCAGCCGTCCCACAGGATCAGATGGCGGCCGATGACGAGGCGGTCGCCGCGCCCGGCGCCGAGCCGCACCAGCAGCATCCGGAAGAGCAGCGGGCGGGACAGGTCGAAGCGGCGCGAGCGCTCCTCGGCCAGCAGCTCCGTCAGCCGCCGGTCCTGCTCGGCGGGGGCCAGGCCGGACAGATCGACCTCGGTCAGCGGGACTTCGGCGCCGGACACGATGAACTGCACCGGCTGGCGCAGTCCGTCGCTGGTGAACCCGGCGCGCAGGCTCGGGTGCCGCGCCAGCAGGGCCCGGGTGGCGGCCAGCAGCCGGGCGGTGTCGACCGGCTCGGCGAAGTCGAAGGACTCATGGACCGTGTAGACGTCGAGCGCGCTGTCGTCGTAGGCGGCGTGGAAGAACAGGCCCTCCTGGAGCGGGGCCAGCGGCCACACGTCCTCGACCCGGCCGGGCGCCAGCCGCTCCACCTGGGCGCGTTCGGCGTCGGTGAGGGTGAACTCGGGGGCGGTGGCGGCGCTCTCGGTCGCGTCGGCCGCCGCCAGGGCGAGCGCGGCGGGGGTGCGGTGCTCGAAGACATCGCGCGGAGCGATCGCGAGTCCCGCCCGGCGGGCCCGGCTGGACACCGCGATGGAGCTGATGCTGTCGCCGCCGAGCAGGAAGAAGTCGTCGTCGGCGCCGAGGTCCGGCAGCTTCAGCACGGCGCCGAAGATCTCGGTGAGGACCCGCTCGCGCGGGGATTCGGGGGCGCGGGCGGCGGCCCGGACCGCCTGCGGTGCGGGCAGCGCGGTGCGGTCCAGCTTGCCGCTCGGGGTGAGCGGGAACGCGTCCAGCACCACCCAGGCGCCCGGCACCATCGGCGCGGGCAGCCGCCCCGCCAGCGCGTCCCGCAGCTCCGCCACCTCGGCGGGCCCGGCGAGCACCACATACGCCACCAGCGTGTCGTCCCGTACCGTCACCGCCGCCTGGGCGACCTGCTCCAGGCCGGTCAGGGCGGCCTCGATCTCGCCGGGCTCGATCCGGTTGCCGCGCAGCTTCACCTGCCGGTCGGTGCGGCCCAGATACTCCACCACCCCGTCGGCCCGGCGGCGCACCAGGTCCCCGGTGCGGTACATCCGGGTGCCGGGCGGCCCGTACGGGTCGGCGGTGAAGCGTTCGGCGGTCAGCGCGGGCCGGGCGTGATAGCCCCGGGCCAGCTGCACCCCGGTCAGATACAGCTCGCCGGGCACCCCGTCCGGCACCGGCCGCAGGCAGGAGTCCAGCACCCGCAGCCCGGTGTTCCACACCGGCCGCCCGATCGGCACCGACACCCCGGTGTCCCCGTCGTACGGATGGAAGGTGACATCGACGGCCGCCTCGGTCGGCCCGTACAGATTGTGCAGCGATACGCCGGTCAGCTCCCGCCAGCGGTGCGCGGCGGCCGTCGGCAGCGCCTCGCCGCTGCTGAACACCCGACGCAGCGAGCCCGCCCAGCGGGGGTCCGCCATCACTTCGGCGGACTGGAGGAACGCCTCCAGCATCGACGGCACGAAGTGCAGGGTGGTGATCGACTCGGCCCGGACGAGGTCCGCCAGATACGCCGGGTCGCGGTGGCCGTCCGGCCGGGCGAGCACCACGGCGGCGCCCTCCAGCAGCGGCCAGAAGAACTCCCAGACCGAGACGTCGAAGCTGGACGGGGTCTTCTGGAGCACCCGGTCGTCCGCGCCCAGCCCGTACGCCCCCTGCATCCAGGCCAGCCGGTTGACGATCGCCTGATGGGTGACGACCACGCCCTTGGGCAGGCCGGTGGAGCCGGAGGTGTAGATGAGATAGGCGGGGTCGTCGGGGCGCGCGGACGCCGGAACCGGTGCGGGGGCGGTCCCGGTGTCCGCTGTCAGCCCGTTCGGCTTCTCCTCGTCGGCGTCCAGCAGCAGCACATGCGTGCCGGGGGCCTCGGGCAGGCGTCCGGCGGTTCCGGTGAGGGTGATCACGGTCCGGGCGCCGGAGTCGGTGAGCATGTGCCGTACCCGGTCGGCCGGGTAGTCCAGGTCGAGCGGCAGATAGGCGGCGCCCGCCTTCAGCACCCCGAGCAGCGCCACCATCAGCTCCGCCGAGCGCGGCACGGCCACGCCCACGAAGATGCCGGGACCGGCGCCCCGGGCCCGCAGCCGGGCGGCCAGCCCGCGGGCCCGGCCGTCGAGCTCGGCGTAGGTCAGCCGCTCACCGGCGAACACCACGGCCGTGGCGTCCGGCGTGCGGGCGGCCTGAGCGGTGAAGGCGTCGGCGAGGGTGGTCGCCGGGACCGGGTGCTCCGCGCCGGACGGATGGGCGGTCAGCGCCTCGTCGGGGGTGAGCAGATCGAGCGAGGCGGCGGTGCGGGACGGGTCGGCGGCCAGGGCCTCCAGCAGCCGGGCCAGCCGCCCGCCGAGCGCGCGGACGCTGTCGCCGTCGACGCGGTCCGTGTGGTGCTTCAGCCGCAGATCGAGCCGACGGCCCGGCTTGACCACCAGGGCCAGCGGATAGTGCACGGTGTCGTGGAAGGCGTCCCCGGTGATCCGGACCGTGCCCGAGGCGTCCCGCAGCTCGGCCGCGGACGGGTAGTTCTCGAACACCACCAGGGTGTCGAAGAGTTCGCCCCGGCCCGCGTGCCCGGCCAGCCGCTGGATCTCGGCGAGCCCGAGGTGCTGGTGGTCCAGCAGCCGGGCCTGCTCCTCCTGGAGCCGGGTGAGCAGTTCGCCCAGCGGGGCGCGCGGCGACCAGCGGAACCGGGTCGGCAGGGTGTTGATGAACAGCCCCACCATCCGGTCGATGCCGTCCACCTCGCCGTCCCGCCCGGACACCGTCGTCCCGAAGACCACGTCCTCGCGGCCGGTCAGCCGGCCGAGCAGCAGCCCCCAGGCGGTCTGGACGACCGTGCCGAGGGTGACGCCGTGCTCCCGGGCCCGCTCGGCGAGCCGCGCGGTGATCTCCTCGTCCAGCTCCACCCGGACCTGCGCCGGGCGCACGGCGGTGCCCGCGGCCGGAGTGTCCACCAGCCGGGTCGGCTCGTCGAGCCCCGCGAGCGCCTCGCGCCAGGCCGTGTGCGCCGCGTCCTTGTCCTGACCGGCGAGGCGCCGCAGGAACTCCCGGTAGGGGGCCACCTCCGGCAGGAGGGGCGCCTCGGTGCCGTAGGCGGCCATCAGCTCGCGGTGCAGCACCGGCAGCGACCAGCCGTCCGCCACGATGTGATGGAACGTCAGAATCAGTCGGCTGTGCCCGCCGTCCAGCCGGACCAGGGCGCAGCGCAGCAGCGGGGGAGTGCCCAGGTCGAACCCGGCCGCCCGCTCCTCGGCGGCGACCGTCTCGCCGAGCGAGGGCCGTACGGCGTCGTCCTCGGCGCCGAGATCGATCTCCCGCCAGGGGAGTTCGGCGCCCTCGGTGATGATCTGGACGGGGGTGCCGTCGGGGCGGGCGCGGAAGGCGGCGCGCAGGGGCGCGTGCCGGTCCAGCAGCCGCTGGGCCGCCCGGCGCAGCGCCGGACCGTCCACCGGGCCCGCCAGCTCCAGCACCTGCTGGACGACATAGGCGTCGGAGCCGGTCAGGGCGTGGAAGTAGAAGCCCTGCTGGAGCGGGGTGAGCGGGAGCAGTTCGGCGACGGCGAGCGGGCGGTCGCCCTGGATCTCGGCGAGTTCGTCCGCGCCGACGGTGAGCAAAGGTTCCTGCGGGGCGTCCTCGGGGACCTCGGCCCGGTCGACCGCCGCGAGGGCGAGGGCCTCCACCGTGCGGTGCCGGAACACATCCCGGACGGTCAGCCGCAGCCCCGACTCCCGGGCCCGGATGAGGAGCTGGATGGCGCTGATGCTGTCGCCGCCCAGCGCCAGGAAGTCGTCCTCGGCGGTCACCGACTCCAGCCGCAGCACCTCGGCGTACAGCGCGCACAGCAGCCGCTCCCGGCCGGTGCGCGGCGGGCGGCCGGAGCTGAGCGCCGCGTAGTCGGGCAGCGGCAGCGCACGGGCGTCGATCTTGCCGCTGGGGGTGACCGGCAGGGTGTGCAGCGGCACGAACGCCGACGGGACCATGTACTCGGGCAGCCACTCGGACGCGTAGCCGCGCAGGGTCCGCATCAGGGCCGCCGGGTCCCGGAACGGCGCCGGACGGTTGGCCCCGGGGAAGCCCCCCGAGGGGCGGTACGCGCCCACCGGCTCCCCGTCCAGGGCGAGCAGGGCGTCGAAGGAGCCGTCGTCGGCGCCGCCGGTCCAGGTCAGGGCCGCCGCATAGCCGTGATCGGCGGCGAGGGCGTGGAGGTCCTCGGGGTCGGCGCCGGGGGCCGCCGCCTCATGGCCGCTGCCCTCCAGCCGCCACAGATCGGCGAGGTCGTCGGTGAGCCGGGCGTTGGGGACGCCGGTGACGCGCAGCCGCCGGGGGCGTTCGGCGAGCAGGGCGGCGAGGTCGTCGCGGCCGGACCAGTGGACCTCGCGGGCCTCCTCGGCGGTGCCCGGTGTGCCCGGCCGGAGCACCACGTCGTAGCGGTAGCGGCTGAGTTCGTTGTGGTGGACGGCCCGCTTGAGCCGGATGTCGGTGGCGAAGCCGTCGAGGGAGGCGAAGAAGTCGGGGTCGAGGAGGAGTTCGCCCTCCCAGCGGACCGTGCGCTCCACGGCCGCCCGCAGCGCGTTCTTCTCGTCGTCCCCGGTGCCGGTGTCCCCCGCGCGGCGGGTCTCGACGGCGGCGCGCAGGGTGCGCAGCAGCCGGAGATTGCGCAGATCGCCGAGGAAGATCCGCCCGCCGGGGGCGAGCAGCCCGGCCGCCTTGCCGAGGACGTCCCGCAGATAGTCGGCGCTCGGGAAGTACTGGGCGACGGAGTTGATGACGACCGTGTCGAAGAACCCGCTGGGCAGGCCCTCGGTGTCGTCGGCGGGCCGGGCGCTCAGCTCCACCCGGCCCGCGAGGGCCGGATCGGCGTCGACCTGGGCGCGCAGCGCGGCGACGGCCCGCTCGGAGAGATCGGTGCCCCAGTAGGTCTCGCAGTCCGGGGCCAGCCGGGACAGGATCAGCCCGCTGCCGACGCCGATCTCCAGCACCCGGCGCACCGGGCCGCTCTCCCGGATCCGCTCGACGGTCGCCGCCCGCCACTCCCGCATCTCCTCGACGGGGATGGGCGTCCCGTCGTACATGCTGTTCCAGCCCGCGAAGTTCTCCCGGAAACTGTCGGAACCGGCGGCGCTGTAGAGGAGTTCGTGGAGCTCCTTCCAGCCGTCGACGCCGGTCGCGGTGTCGGTCTCGGTGTCCTCGGGGGCCGCGTCCAGGGCGGGGACGACATAGGCGGCGAGACGGCGGTCGCCGGGGCGGTCCTCGCGGGCCACGACGGTGACCTGGTCGACGGCCGGGTGGCCGCGCAGCACCGACTCGATCTCGCCGGGCTCGATACGGAAGCCGCGGATCTTGAGCTGGGTGTCCGCGCGGCCCAGGAACTCCATCCGCCCGTCGGAGCGGCGGCGCACCAGGTCGCCGGTGCGGTACAGGCGTTCGCCGGGGGCGCCGAACGGATCGGCGACGAACCGCTCGGCGGTCAGACCGGGGCGCCCGAGGTAGCCCCGGGCCAGCCCGGCGCCGCCGAGATACAGCTCGCCGGTGACCCCGGTGGGAACCGGCCGCAGCCGGGCGTCCAGGACATAGGCGCGGGTGCCGGGGTCGGCGACGCCGATCGGGACGATCGTGCCGGGCGGGGTGTCCGGGTCGCACAGGCCGAGCGTGGAGTTGGTGGTGGCCTCGGTGGGCCCGTAGGCGTTGAACATCATCCGCCCGCGCGCGTACCGCCCCACCAGTTCCGGCGACACCCGCTCGGTTCCGGCCAGCAGGGTGGCCGCCGGGGGCAGGACCACGTCCTCCGGGAGCGCGGCGAGCAGGGCGGGCGGCAGGATCATGAAGGTGATGCCGTGCGCGTGGGCGTAGTCGGCCAGCGGCGCCCCGGGCACCCGGCGCTCGGACGGGACGACGACCAGCCGCCCGCCGGAGAGCAGCCCGAGGCACAGGTCCCAGAACGCCACGTCGAAGCTGGGCGAGGCGAATTGCAGCACCCGGCTGTGCGGGCCGATCCCGAACCGCTCGCTCTGGGTGGCCAGCAGCTTCGCCACCCCGGTGTGGGCGAGGACGACGCCCTTGGGGCGGCCGGTGGACCCCGAGGTGTAGATCACATAGGCGGCGTTGAGGACATCGAGCGGGGTGCCCCGGTCGGCGTCGGTCGGATCGTGCGCCGGGCGGGCGGCCAGTTCGGCGGCCACGGCGGGGGAGTCCAGCTCCAGCACCGGGGGACCGTCCTGGTCCGGCAGTTCACGGGCGGTGACGGCGGTGGTGACCAGGCAGACCGGGCGGGCGTCGCCCAGCATGTAGGCGATCCGGTCCGCCGGGTAGTCGTGGTCGACCGGGAGATAGGCCGCGCCCGACTTCAGGACCGCGACCTCGGCGACGATCAGATCGACGGACCGGGGCAGCGCCAGCGCCACGATCCGCTCGGGACCGGCGCCGCGCGCGAGCAGGGCGTGCGCCAGCCGGCTGGCCCGCTCGTCCAGTTGGGCGTAGGTCAGCTCCTCGTCCTCGAAGACCAGGGCGATCTCGTCCGGGCGGGCGCGGACCTGGTCGGCGAAGAACGCGGGCCAGGTGCGGGCGGGAACGCCATGGCCGGTGTCGTTCCAGTCGACGACGACCCGCCGGTACTCGTCCTCCGACATCAGGGTCAGCCGGGCGACGGGTGTGTCGGGGCGGGCCACCGCGTCGGCCAGCAGGGTGCGGTAGTGGGCGAGGAGGCGGTCCGCGCTCGCCGCGTCCAGCACGGCGGGGGCGTAGCCGAGCCGGGCGGTGCCGTCCGCCACGTCCAGATGCAGATCCACCGGGCCGGGCAGCTCGCCCAGCGGTCGGCCGGGGGTGGAGAGGGCGGTGTGGAAGAAGAGACCGCCGCCCCGGGTGGGCGCCGGGCGCAACTCGTCCACCAGCAGCTCCACCGGCACCCGGTGGCCGCACGCGTCCTCCCACGCACCGGTCGCCCGCAGCGCCAGTTCGGCGAAGGTGGGTTCATGGTCCAGCGAGACCCGCAGCGGCAGCCCGTCATGGCCGACGGTGAGGTCGGTGGCGCCGCTGTAGTGGTGCAGCAGCGCCAGGAAGGCGGTGAGCAGCTGCGCGTCGGTCGCCGGGGGCAGTCCGGTGAGGGTACGCAACTCCCGTTCCGGCGCGGGCTCCGGCGGATGGGGCCGGTCCGCCGGGAGCGACAGCTCCGGCGGGGGCGGGGTGAGCAACCGCCGCCAGTAGGTCAGTACATCCTCGGAACCGCACACGGGCGCGTGCCTCCCCAGCAGATCGTTCCCGGCCCTGGGCCGGGGGTCGGCGACATACTAAGGTAAGGGTTACCTAATGCCCAGGGTGCCCCGAGCCGGGGCGGCCCCGGGCGGGGGCACGGCGGGGGACGGATGGGGGACGGGTAGGGGTACGGACCGGCAGGTCCTAGAGTTCTCGTCCAGCAGTTCTCCCCCTACAGTTAAGGTAAGCCTCATCAAAGGAAGTTCACGTGGGGACCTCAGCGGTCCGGGCGGCGAAAGGCCCCCGCGCAGTACTCCTGCTCGCCTCCACCGGCGTGGCGCTGCTCGCGCTGTGCGCGGTGTCCATGGCGTTCGGCGCGCTCAGCGTGCCCCTCGGGCAGGTCTGGCACACCCTCCTCGGTGACGCGCCCAGTGCCCGCGTCGACACCGTCATCTGGAACGTCCGGCTGCCGCGCACCCTGCTCGGCCTCGCCACCGGCGCCGCCCTCGGCCTCTCCGGGGCACTGATGCAGGCCCTCACCCGCAATCCGCTGGCCGACCCGGGCATCCTCGGCGTCAGCGCGGGCGCCGCCTTCGCCGTGGTGCTCTCGGTCGGGGTCCTCGGCATCAGCTCCCTGTACGGCTACATCTGGTTCGCGTTCGCCGGGGCGATGGTCGCGAGCGTGCTGGTCTATCTGCTGGGCGGCCTCGGTCGCTCGGGGTCGACGCCGGTCAAACTGGCCCTCGCGGGCGTCGCGATGACCTCCCTGCTGTTCTCGCTGACCAGCGCCATCGCCCTCACCGACCCCGACGCCCTGAACCGCTACCGGTTCTGGTCGGCGGGCTCGCTGGCCAACCAGAACGAGGAAGTGCTGATCCGCGTCCTGCCGTTCCTGTGCGCGGGCGCGCTGCTCGCCCTGAGCTGCGCCCCCGCCCTCAACCGGCTCGCCCTCGGCGACGACGTGGCCAAGTCGCTCGGCCTGGACATCGGGCGGGTACGGATCCGGGGGGTGGTCGCCGTCACCCTGCTGACCGGCGGGGCGGTGGCCGTCATCGGCCCGGTGGTCTTCGTCGGCCTGGTCGTCCCGCACATCGCCCGGGTGCTGTGCCAGTACGCCGGGATCGGCCCCGACCACCGCTGGCTGCTGCCGCTGTCGGCGGTCCTCGCGCCCTGTCTGCTGCTCGCCGCCGACATCGTGGGCCGGCTGCTGGCCCGGCCGACCGAGATCCAGGCCGGCGTTCTGGTCGCCTTCATCGGCGGCCCGTTCTTCATCGCGATGGTCCGGCGGCGGCGATTGGCGGAGCTGTGAGAAGGACCACGATGCCGGACCCGACCGTGATGCCGGACCGGACCGTGATGCCGGACCGGACCGCGATGCCGGACCGGACCGCGATGCCGGACCCGACAGTGATGCCGGACCGGACCACGGAGCCGCGACCCATCCCGGCACGTGGCGCGCGTCCGTCGCCCCTGCCGGCCCGACCCCGCGAAGCGGTGACCCCATGAAGACCGACCTCGGGCCCGCGCCGGGCCCCCAGGACACCGCGGCCACCGCCCCGCTCCGGCCCCGCCGCAGCGCCGCGCGGGTCGCCTTCCGGCTGCCCTTCCCGCCCGTCTCCGGTGTGCTGCGGCCCCGGATGGCCGCCGTGTGCCTGGCGCTGGCCGCGCTCACCTTCCTCGCGTTCTGCCTGGTCGTGTCCATCGGGGACATCGCGCTCCCGCTCGGTGATGTCGTGACCGCCCTGTTCGGCGGGGGCGACCCCGGCACCGCGCTGATCGTCCGTGAACTGCGGCTGCCCCGCGCCCTCGCCGGGCTGCTGGTCGGGATCGCGTTCGGGGTCTCCGGCGCGCTGCTCCAGACCATGACCCTCAACCCGCTGGCCAGCCCCGACATGATGGGCATCACCCAGGGCGCCGGTACCGCCGTGGTGGCCGGGATCGTCCTCGGCTGGGACGGCGGCCTCGGCACCCAGGGCCTCGGCCTGCTCGGCGCGTTCACCGCCGCCGCGCTGGTCTACGTCCTCGCCTGGAAACGCGGCACCACCGGCTACCGGATCGTGCTGGTCGGGGTCGGGATCGCCTGGATCTGCACCAGTTGCACCGACTATCTGATGGCCCGCGGCCAGCGCTTCCAGGCGCAGGCGTCGCTCGGCTGGCTGGTCGGCAACCTCAACGGCCGCACCTGGGAGCAGATCACCCCGCTCGCGCTCACCCTGGCCGTGCTGGTCCCGGCCGCCCTGCTGCTCGGCCACCAGCTCCGCACCCTGCAACTCGGCGACGACGTGGCCCGGGGCCTGGGCACCCGGGTGCAGACCGTCCGGGTCGCGGTGCTGCTCATCGCCGTCGGTCTGGTCGCCTTCGGTACGGCGGCCGCGGGGCCGGTCGCGTTCGTGGCGCTCGCCGCCCCGCAGGTCGCCCAGCGGCTCTCCGGCACCGCCGTACCCCCGCCGGTGGCGGCCGGGCTGACCGGCGCGCTGATGGTGCTGGTGTCCGACCTGATCGCCCGCGAGATCGTCCCGGACACGGAACTGCCGGTCGGGATCGTCACGGGCGTGCTCGGCGCCCCCGTACTGCTGTGGCTGCTCGTCCGCGCCAACCGCGCGGGTTCAGGAGGCTGAAGACGTGTCATCGACCACCCAGGGCCCGACCGGCGGCCAGGATCTGCGCAAGACGGCGGACCCCGCGCCCACCGGCGACGGGCAGCGCCCCGGACCCGAACTGCGGGCCGAGGCGCTGCGGCTGGCCTACGACGACCGGATCGTCGTGGACGGCCTCGACCTCGTCATACCCAGCGGGAGGATCACCGCGATCGTCGGCGCCAACGCCTGCGGCAAGTCGACCCTGCTGCGCGCCCTGGCCCGGCTGCTGACGCCCCGCTCCGGGGCCGTGCACCTGGACGGGCGGTCCGTGCGCTCGATCCCCACCCGGGAACTCGCCCAGCGGCTCGGGATCCTGCCGCAGACGCCGGTGGCGCCCGAGGGGCTCACCGTCATCGACCTGGTGGGGCGCGGCCGTTCACCGCACCAGACCTGGTGGCGGCAGTGGTCCGCGGCCGACGAGGAGGCCGTGCACGAGGCGCTGCGCGCCACCGCCCTCACCGACCTCGCCCACCGTGCCGTGGACGAACTCTCCGGCGGCCAGCGCCAACGCGCCTGGATCGCCATGGCGGTCGCCCAGGGCACCCCCGTGATGCTGCTGGACGAGCCGACGACGTATCTCGATCTCGCGCATCAGATCGATGTCCTGGATCTGATCACCGATCTGAACCGGCATCAGGGGCGCACGGTCGTCATGGTGCTGCACGACCTCAACCAGGCGTGCCGTTACGCGGATCACATCGTGGCCATGAAGCAGGGCCGGATCGCCGGGCAGGGCGACCCCGCTGACGTGGTCACCGCGGCCATGGTCGAGGAGGTCTTCGGCCTGCGCAGCGTGGTCGGCGAGGACCCGGTGAGCCGGACGCCGATGGTGATCCCGATGGGCCGGCACCACGAAGGGGCGGACTCCTCCACCCCGGAAGGCATTGCTAGGTAAGGCTAACCTTATCTAGCATGTGCCTGTTTGGGATCCGCGCTCGCATGCCGTGGGCGCGGTGACCCCCTATACGGGAGGCGAAAACCCTGTGGCGGTGCTGCGGAGCGGTACGGATTCCATCTACGACGTGCTGGGCATCGGCTTCGGCCCGTCCAATCTGGCGCTGGCGATAGCGCTCCAGGAGCCGGCCGCGAGCCTCGACCACGAGCCCCTGCGCGTGGGCTTCCTGGAGAAGCAGCCCGCGTTCGGCTGGCACCGGGGCATGCTGATCGACGACGCCACCATGCAGGTGTCGTTCCTGAAGGACCTGGTCACCATGCGCGACCCGACCAGCGACTTCAGCTTTCTGTGCTACCTGCGCGACCGGGGGCGGCTGGTCGACTTCCTCAACCTGAAGACCCTGTTCCCCCTGCGCATCGAGTTCCACGACTACTTCGAGTGGGCCGCCGCCCGCCTCACCGGCCTCGTCCAGTACTCCGCCGAGGTGACCTCGGTGCGGCCGGTCACCGAGGACGGCGAGATCCGCTGGTTCGACGTCACCAGCCGCGACCCCCGCGACCCCGGCGCCGCGCCCGTCGTCCGCCGCACCCGCGCCCTGTGCGTCGCCACCGGCCTGGAACCGCATCTGCCGCCCGACGCCGAGCGCTCCGACCGCGTCTGGCACACCAGCGAACTGCTCACCCGGGTCGGCGAACTCCAGCGCTCCGGCAGCCCCGTGCGCCGGGCCGTGGTGCTCGGCGCCGGACAGAGCGCCGCCGAGGCCGTCGACTATCTGCACCGCAGCTTCCCCGACGCCGAGGTCTGCTCCGTCTTCGCCAAGTACGGCTACACCCCCGCCGACGACAGCCCGTTCGCCAACCGGATCTTCGACCCGGAGGCCGTCGACCTGTTCTACGAGGCGTCCCGCGAGGTCAAGCGCTCCCTGCACGACTACCACCGCAGCACCAACTACTCCGTCGTCGACATGGAACTGATCGAGGCGCTCTCCCGCACCATGTACCAGGAGCAGGTCCAGGGCCGCCGGCGGCTGCGGATGATGAATGTCTCCCGGCTGCGCGAGGTCACCGCAGGCGACACCGACGTCAAGCTCACTGTGGAGTTCCTGCCGACCGGTGAGCACGAGGTGCTGGACGCCGATCTCCTCGTCTACGCCACCGGCTACCAGCCGCAGGGCGTCGCCGACCGGCTCGGCGAGATCGGCAAGCTGTGCCTGCGCGACGACGAGGACGCCCTGCGGGTCGGCCGCGACCACCGGGTGGAGACCCTCCCGGGCGTCACCGCCGCGCTCTACCTCCAGGGCGGCACCGAGCACACCCACGGGCTGACCTCGACCCTGCTGTCCACCACCGCGGTACGGGCCGGGGAGATACGTGCCTCCCTCCTCGCCCACCGCGCCGCCACCCCGGCGGCGGCCCCCGTCCACTGACACCCCCACCACGGCCGAAGGCCCCGCACGCCGCCGCTGGGGGAAGCGACGGAGTGCGGGGCCGGGTCCGGTCAGGTCGGGGGAATCAGGCGGCAAACACGACCGACCGGAGTCCAGGGGCGCACCTCGCGGTGCGGGTGGTGTCAGGTCACCCTCAGGCCACCTGACTCGTCGCCCGGTCGTGCCGCACCGGGTCGGCGGGGCCGTGCGCCTCGCCGTACCGGTCCAGCCGGGCCAGGGTCTCCGCGGCGGAGATCAGCGTGGTGGCCAGGGCCGCCGGGCCGAGCGGATGCGCCCAGGGGCGCGGTTCCGGCGCGTTCAGCCAGGCGTAGCGGTCGCCGGGCAGCGGCATCGGGCCGGGCACCACGACCACCGAGCCGAGGCCCAGGGTGCGGTGCGGCGGCGTCTGCCCCGGCTCCTGGGCGGCACAGTGGGTGAAGTCCCGCGCCCCCCGCGGACGCAGCAGAAAGCCCACCCGGCGCGCGGACCGGTCCAGCACCGTCGGCCCCAGCGGCAGCCCGCGGCGGCGCAACAGGTCGAACGCCTCGATACCCAGCCGCTGATCCACCGTCACCACGTCGAAGCAGCGGCCGGTGGCCAGCGGGTACGGCAGCCTGGGGTCGTTCGCCCAGGCCGCCCGGCATTCCGCCGGATCGTCGGCGGCTTCAGAGAGCCACTCGACGTCCCTCCACGTCATCATCCTGTGCACGTCACTCACCTCGGTCGGCTGATCCCGGCCGCGGCACCGCCCGGTGGCCCGGTGCGGACGGTACGGCCAGTCCCCGTGACTGGCTGCGCGGTTGGCTATGACACCTCAGCGTAGACATCACGTAACGACGAGGCTTCGACCAAATGGCCTAGGTGTGACCGTCGGTGACATCGCCTCCGGCAGTGCTGGGCGGAAGAGGGCGGCGGGGGAGTGGGGCGGGGCCGGGGGAGGGGGTGCGCGGTGGCCGCGCCGCGGGGGTATCGGCGGGCGGTCGGCGTGGTGCGCGGGGAGCTGCGCGGGTGCCGTGCGCTGGTCGGTTGCCGGGTTTGTGTGGGTGGTTGCCGGTGGTGGTTGGGGTGGGGCCGTGGTGGTGATCGCGTGGGTGGTGTGTCGGTCGGTCGCCGGTCCGTGTGCGTGGTTGCCGCTGATGGTTGGGGTGCGGCTGTGGCGGGCATTGCCGTGGGTCGTGCGTCGGCCGTGCGCCGGACCCGTGTGCGTGGTCGCCGTCGATGGCCGGCGGGCGGCTGCCCCGGTCGTCCCACCGAACGGCCCCCCGCCGCTCGCCGCTCCGTTCCGGCCGGAACTACCCTCGCCGGTATGACTGATTACGGGCGTCCCGTGGAGTTCGGGATCTTTCCCACCCCCGAGGCCGAGCGGGTGGCGGACATCATCGCGCTGGCCCGGTACGCCGACGGGGCGGCCGGGCTCGACTTCATCGGCATCCAGGACCACCCCTACCAGCGCCGTTTCCTGGACACCTTCGCCCTGATGGCGGTGATCCTGGGACGGACCGAGCGGATCCGGGTCTTCCCGGACGTGGCCAATCTGCCGCTGCGCCCGCCCGCCGTGCTCGCCAAGGCCGCCGCGAGCCTCGATGTGCTCTCCGAGGGACGGTTCGAACTCGGCCTGGGCGCGGGCGGGTTCCGCGACGCCGTCACCGCGATGGGCGGGCCCGCCCGCACCCCCGGCGAGGCCGCCGGCGCCCTGGACGAGGCGGTCGACATCATCCGCCTGATGTGGTCCGGCGAACGCTCCCTGCGCTACGAGGGCCGCCACTACCGACTGGCGGGTGTGCACCCGGGCCCCGCGCCGGTCCACCCCATGGGCATCTGGCTCGGCGTCCGAGGGCCCCGGCTGCTCGGGGTCCTCGGGCGCAAGGCCGACGGCTGGTGCCCCTCCGCGCCCTACGCCACCCCCGACACGATCCCGGACATGCAGCGCCGGATCGACGAGGGCGCGGCCGAGGCGGGCCGCGATCCCCGGGACATCCGCCGTCTCTACAACGTCTTCGGGTCCATCACCGACGGCCCCCGCACGGGTCCGTTCGCCGGGCCGCCCGCGATGTGGGTGGAGGACCTGACCTCGCTGGCCGTGGACCACGGCATGGACACCTTTGTCTTCGGCGCCCAGGACGACGACCCGGCCCAGCACCGGAGGTGGGCGGAGGAGGTGGTCCCGGCGGTACGGGAGGCGGTGGGGCGGCATCGGGGGGTGGGCTGAGCGGGGGGTGGGCTGAGCGGGGGTGCCGGGGTCGTCGTCCGGCCCCGTACAGACCACCGGCCCGGTGGGCGACGAAGGGTCGCGCACCGGGCCGGTGTCGTACTTCGGACGCGTGACGCGTGGCGTCCATGTCCCTGGACCGCTCCGGGGGCCGGGCCCTGAGTCCTCGGTGGCCGTCCTGGGGGTGAGTGCGCGTCGGCTAGACGAGCCGGTGGACGCGGTAGGTGTCGAGTTCGTAGCGGGCGCCCACGATGGCCAGCTTTCCGCTGGTCACCTTGGCCGCGAGGTCGGGCTCCGTGGCCAGGCGCGAGGTGACGAGGCGGATGTTGGCGTCTATCGTCGCGTCGACCCGGGCGTCCCCCTCCTCGGTGCGGTCGATCGCGGGCTTGATCTGGTCGGCCAGATACTGGATGTGCGCCGGGAGCCGCTCGCCGCTCTCGTCGACCTCGACCGCCGCGCGGACCGCCCCGCACGACTGGTGACCGAGCACCATCACCAGTGGGATGCCGAGTTCGAGCACACCGTAGGCGACGCTGCCGAGCACGGCCTCGTCGAGCACCTCGCCGCCGCTGCGGACGGTCATCAGATCGCCGAGGCCCTGGTCGAAGACCAGCTCCGGCGGAACCCGGGAGTCGATACAGCCCAGGACCAGGGCGAAAGGATGCTGACCGGACACCAGTTCCTGGCGGACGGTGAGTGATTCGTCCGGGTGCTGCTCCCGGAAGGTGCGCCAGCGCCGATTGCCCGAGGCCAGCGCATCGAGCGCCTGACCGGGGGTGCTGGGGCGCGGACGGGTGCCGCCGCCGGAGGAGCGGGAGGAGCCGGCGGAGGCGGGGGCGGCGACCGCGAGTCCCGCCCCGAGGGCGGCGGCGCCGGTGAGCGCCGTACGGAGCAGGGTGCGCCGGGCGGGACCGCCGGAGACCGGACCGGCGGGCCGTGCGTGGGAAGGGTCGGCTATGTGGGGAGTGCCATCACTGTTCACGCTGAAGAACGTAGGCCCGTTGACACGCGCCAAAGTTCACGTTGCTGAATCATGGCCAACGAAGATCTTTCCGTGACCGAGTCTTGAATCGCCCTTGGTCCGGGCAAGATCAGTTCTTGGCGGGGAGCGGTGGGGCGGGGTCCGCGAGACGCGCTCGGCGACCCGAACACCCCCGGTCCGGGCGGGGTTGGATACGGTCGCCACATGCCCTACTACGTGCACACACAGGACCGGCCCGGGGTCGAGGAGCGACTGCTCGAACTGGCCGAAAGTCACTGGTCGTACATGGATCGCTACGCCGACCGGCTCGTGCTGCGCGGCCCGACCCTCACCGCCGACGGGGAGGAGCACACCGGCAGCGTCCATGTGGTCGATCTCGCCGGGCGGGCCGAGGCGGAGCGGTTCGGGCACGAGGAGCCGTACTGGCGGGCCGGGCTTTACGAGAACATCACCGTTTCCAGGGTCGTTGTGGTGCGGGCCCGTCCGACCAAGACCTCGGTCGCGCTGGTCACCGGCGTCTGGCCGGACCAGCCTCGCGACCCCGGGGATGTCGTCGATGAACTCGGCGATGACCGCATCGACTTCTTCGCCCTGCTCGTCGACGACGAGGCGGCCCGGACGACGGGCGTGCTCGCGGCGGTGAGCGCGCCGCCGGACACCGCGTGGGCCGTCCTCCGGCCGGTCGCCGACCGGTTCGCCGGAGGCGGTGGCCCGGTGCCGCTCACGGCACGGCGGTGGCAGCAGGGGGGTCGGGCGTAGCGCGGCGCGGGTGAAGCAGGGGGGCGCGGGCGAAGCAGGGGGCGCTGGGCGCGGCCGAGGTTGGTCCGCCCCCCCCCGGTCGGCCCCGGGCGCCCCCCGTTCGCCCGCCGTTCGCCCTCCTGTCGCCCGGTCAGGTCTCCGCGTGGTCCCCGAACCGGCGCCGGGACTCCTCGACATGCCCGAGGAACTCCTGCGTCCAGTCGCACATCCCGCTCACCGTGTGCCGCAGCGCCAGCCCCGGCGCGGTCAGGGTGTACTCGACGCGTGGCGGCACCGTCGGGTACACCGCCCGCTGGACCAGCCCGTTGCGCTCCAGCATCCGCAGATGCTGGGTGAGCGTCCCCTGGCTGATGCCCTCGATCTCCTTGCGCAGTTCACCGAAGCGCAGGGTCCGTCCACCGAGGGTCTCGACGATGAGCAGCGCCCACGCGCCGGCGACATCGGAGAAGACCTCCCGCGCCAGCGAGTCCGCGCGGGTGAGATCGGCGTCGGCCGCCGAGCCCTCGAACTGCTTGCTCACCATCTGGTTCCTCAGTCACCGAAAAGTGCGTTCTTCCACGTCGGGGGTCACTCTCCTATGGTTTCCGAGTATCCACAAGAGAGCACTGGAGCGAGGAGCGCGGTATGGCCATCACCTTGGTGAACCCGGCGGGACTGCCCGAGATCGACGCCTACCGGCAGGTGTCCGTCGCCACCGGATCACGGCTGGTGCATGTCGCCGGCCAGGTCGCCTGGGACGCGGACGGGAAGACGGTCGGGGAGGGCGATCTCGCCGCGCAGGTCGAGCGGTGCTACCTCAATGTCGCCACCGCGCTGGCCGCCGTCGGCGGTACGTTCGCGGACGTGGCGAAGCTGACGGTGTACGTCGTCGACTGGACGCCGGACAAGATGCCGGGGTTCCTGGCCGGTGTCGGGCGGGCGGCGGAGCGGCTGGGCGGGGCACCGGTCCCGCCGGGGACGCTCATCGGCGTCGCCGCGCTGGATGTGCCCGAGCATCTGGTGGAGGTGGAGGCCACGGCGATGCTCGACTGAGGCGCGGCGTGCTCCCCGGCGGGTGCCGGTCGGTCACCAGCGCGGCTGCGGCTCGCCTATCGGGTCATGCCTCCAGGTCGTCCGCGAAGTGCCGGAACCCGTGCCGCTCCCGGTGCAGGGACCACAGGGTGTCGGCCAGCACCGCCGGGTCCCTGCGGGGATGGCCGGGGACGATCGCGCCGGGGATGACCAGCTGGGTGACATGGATGCCTTCGGGTGCCAGCGTGTCGTGCAGCAGATGACCGTAGGCGCTCTGCGCGGCGAAGGCGATGGAGGTGCCGGCCCGTTCGGGGTGCGGGACCACGGCCGTGCCGCCGTTGACGAAGACGATGGTGCCGCGCCCCAGTTCGCGCATGCCGGGGACCACCGCGCGGACGGCGGTGACCGGGCCGTACACGGAGAACTCGATCGGGCCGGTGAGATCGTCGGCGCCGGTCTCCAGGACCGGGAGCATGAACTCCCGCTGCGGGACCGGGCTGTACTGGAGGATCTCGATCGGGCCCAGCGCGTCGGCGGCGGACTCCAGCGCGGTGGCCAGGGCCAGTGGATCACGGACGTCGGCGGCGAAGCCGCGCGCGGTGACGCCCTCGTGGCCCAGGGCGGTGGCGAGGGCGTCGGTGCGTCTGCGGTCGCGGGCGACGAGGGCCGTGGCGAAACCCTCGCGGCCGAAGCGCCGGGCGACGGCCGCGCCGAGTCCGGGCCCGGCCCCGATGATGGCGATGGTGGTCATGGCCCCCACCTCAGCACGCCCGGCGTCCCGCCCGGGGGACGACGCGGCCGGGACGGCACGGCCGGGTGAGCGCGCGGACGGTGCCCCTTGGACGGCTGGGGTGACTGGTTTGGGCCCGTGTGTGGGACCTGGCCCTGTGTGGCGCCCCCGGGCAGCCGGGGGGGGGGCGCTTGGTCGCGTGTGCGGGACCCGGCTCCGGGCGGTGTCCCTCGGACGACCGGGGCGACCGCCTGGGCCCGTACGCGGTAGCCGGTGCCGAACCGCGCCCCCGGGCAGCCGGACGACCGCCTGGCCGCACGCGCCGTACCCGGCCCCGAGCCGCGCCCCCGGACAACCGGGCGACCACCTGCCCGCGTGCCCGGGACCCGGCCCCGCGTGACGTCCCCGGGTGACGGGGAGCGGCCCCCCCGTGGCGCCCCCGAGCAACGGCGAGCAGCCCCCGAAGCGCCCCCGAGCAACGGCGAGCGGCCCCCCACGGCCCCCCGGTTGACCGCAAGCCGCCACCTCCCCGCGTGGCAGAAACCCGCCCACAGGCGCCACCGACACCGATACGGAGACCTCCCCATGCTCGCTAGTGCTCGGAACCGCATTGTTTCGAACACGTATTGACATGTAACTGGCAAGAGCGGCACAGTCGAGCATCGACAGTGATGCAGGCCACTCACCGATGCAGCCCCCTCACCGAGGAGCGTGCCGTCATGTCCCAACTCCCCCCTGTCTCCCGCCGGTTGCTGCTGGGCGGTGCCGTCGCGGGCGGCGCCCTCGCGGCCGGAGTGGGCGGCGCCGCCCACGCCGTCGCGGCGACCGGACAAGCCCCCGGCCGCAGACCCGGCCAGAGGTCGATGACCGGCGTCCCCTTCGATGTCCACCGCACCGTCCGGGTCGCCGTGATCGGCCTCGGCAACCGGGGCTCCGGCATGGTCCTGGGCTGGGCCGCGGTACCCGGCTGTACCGTCACCGCCGTCTGCGACATCCGCGCCGACCGTGCCACCCGCGCCGCCGACCGGCTGGTCGCCAAGGGTGCCCCGCGCCCCGCGGAGTACGGCGGCTCCGCCGACGCCTACGCGAAGATGCTGCGCCGCGACGACATCGACCTCGTCTATATCGCCACCCCCTGGGAGTTCCACCACGAACAGGGCCGGGCCGCCCTGCTCAGTGGCAGGCACGCGATCGTCGAACTGCCCATCGCCACCGAACTGCGCGAACTGTGGGACCTGGTCGACACCTCCGAACGCACCCGCCGCCATCTGCTGCTCGCCGAGAACTGCAGCTATGGCCGCAATGAGCTGGCCATGCTGAAACTGGCCCACGACGGGGCGTTCGGCGAGATCACCAACGGCCACGGCGGCTATCTCCACGATCTGCGCGAACTGCTCTTCTCCGACACCTACTACACCGACTCCTGGCGCCGCCGCTGGCACACCCGCTCCACCGCCTCGCTCTACCCCATGCACGGCCTCGCCCCCATCGCCGCCGCCATGGACATCAACCGGGGCGACCGCATGACCACCCTCAGCGCCTCCGCGACCGCCCCCAGGGGCCTCGCCGACTACCGCGCCCGCTTCCTGCCCCGCGACCACCCGTCCTGGAAGGAGACCTATGTCAACGGCGACCTGGTCACCTGCATGATCGACACCGCCCAGGGCCGGGTCATCCGCGCCGAGCACGAGGTCAGCTCCCCGCGCCCCTACAGCCGTATCAACTCCCTGGCCGGCAGCCGGGGCATCCTGGAGGACTACACCGGACCCGGCCCCACCGGGGCACGGATCTACCTCGAACCCGACCACGGCGGCCACTCCTGGCGGGATTTCGCCCCCTACCGCAGGGACGCCGACCACTGGCTGTGGCTCAAGGTCGGCGACGACGCCGCGAACAACGGCGGCCACGGCGGCATGGACTACGTCCTGCAATGGCGGACCGTCCAGCTGATGCGCGCCGGTCTGGTGCCCGACATCGACGTCTACGACTCGGCCGCCTGGTGCTCCGCCGTCCCGCTCAGCGCCGCCTCCCTCGCCCGCGGCGGACGCCCGGTCGAGGTGCCCGACTTCACCCGCGGCGCCTGGCGCAAACCCCGGGCGGGGCTGGACTCCGAGCCCACCGACATGCCCCCGGCCGGGTAGGGCGGCGGGCAACGGGGCGCGTGCCGCGCCCAATCCGCCGCCCTGGCTGGCGAATCGGTTCGCCGCCCTGCGATGATCGAGGCCCGCATTTCTTGATCCTCATGCGACGGAGTCCGTGATGACCGCTGAGACCCCCAGCCCGCGCATCGACACCAGCAGGCCGCACCCCGCGCGGGTGTACGACTGGTTGCTCGGCGGCAAGGACAACTACCCCGTCGACGAGGCCGTCGGCGAGAAACTGCCCCCCGAGGCGCGGGACGCCGCCCGGCAGAACCGGGAGTTCATGCACCGGGCGGCGGCCTGGCTCGCCGCGGAGGGCATCGACCAGTTCCTCGACATCGGCACCGGCATCCCCACCGAGCCCAATCTGCACCAGATAGTGCAGGGCGTACGGCCGAGCGCCCGGGTCGTCTACACGGACAACGACCCGATCGTGCTGCGCCACGCGGAGGCGCTGCTCATCAGCCGCCCGGAAGGCACGACCTCCTACATCGAGGCCGATGTCCGGCGGCCGGACGAGATCCTGGAGCACGCCCGCGGCGTCCTCGACTTCGACCGGCCGATAGCCCTGTCCCTGATCGCGCTGATGCACTTCATCAACGACGACCAGAACCCGTACGGCATCGTCGGCGATCTGGTGGGCGCGCTGCCCTCGGGCAGCTGGCTGGTCCTCTCGCACGCCTCGAACGACATCTTCCCCGAACTGTCCGCCCAGGTCGTCGAGGAGTACGCCAAGGGCGGCATCCGCCTCGGCTTCCGCGACCGCGCCGGGGTCACCCGCTTCTTCGAGGGCCTGGAACTGGCCGACCCCGGCCTGGTGACCGCGCCCGAGTGGTTCAAGGACACCACCCCCAAGCCCGAGCCCAGCGGCATCTACGCCGCCGTCGCCCGCATCCCGTAACCCGAGGCGACACGCGGCACCGCGGCGGCCCCCGGGTCCGGTACGACCCCCTGGACCCGGGCCGCCCGCCTCCCGAACGGGCCGCAGGACACGGCGTGTTCGGCACGAACGCCGACCCCGCCCGGCATCAAGGAATCCCCCCACCGGCACCGTGACGCCGCGCTCGCCCTCGGTACCTCCCTCGTCGTCGGCGTCGGCCGCCTGCGCTCACTGATCAGCTCCCGGGAGGAGCCCTGGGGCGCCACCGCCGTCTCCTGGCTGCTGATCGCCCTGTACTGCGGGGCCCTGTAAGAAGAGAAGAGTGGCAGCGCACCAAGCGCCCCGCGCACGTCGTCCGCGAGGGCCTGGTGTGGCGCGTACCGGCCGGGTCATCACCGCCGCCGCGGCCATCATGAGCGTGGTGTTCGCCGCGTTCGTCCTCGGCCCGAGCCGGATGCTCCGGCAGTTCGGGCTCGGCCTCGCCGGGGCGGGGCGGGGGAACCCCGGGATCGTCACGACGGCTGCGGCGGTCCCGGAACCGAAGGGGTCCGGCGCATGGTTGTTACGGACGCATGGCGCCGTCACGAAGCTGTCGTTGCGGTCTTCCCGTATGCAACTCCCGCTCCTTGACCCGTGGTTGGGGCGTGGATAGCTTCCTCGGGCATGCGCGGGTCCCGGTGGTTCCGAAGGCGGCCCTTCTCCGCGTGAAGTCCCCTCCCCTGACCGCGCACACCCGCATGCCCGGAATCGAAGGAGTACGCGTGACCCTGCCCGGAGCCCGTCCCGACCGCCGTACCGTTCTCGCCCTCGGCGCGAGCGCCGTGGCCGTCGCCCTGACCGGCACACCCCAGGCCACCGCCGCGCCCCGCCCCTCCGCCACGGACACCACCGTCCTCGCCTGGTACGACGCCACCACCGCCACCCTCGCCGCGGCCGGCGCCGCCACCCAGATCACCAACAGCCGCACCTGGGCCATCAGTTGGCTCGCGGCGGCGCGCGCCACCCGCGCGGTGCCCGCCGGAGTCACCGACCGGGCCGCCTTCCGCCCAGCGGCGCTCGCCGGTGCCGTCCACCAGGCGTTGGTGACCCTGGCCCCGGCCCGCACCGAGCACCTCGATGCCACCCTGGCCCAGACCCTCGCCGCGATCCCGGCCGGTACCGCCCGTGACCTGGGCGTGGCGGCCGGGCGGCGCGAGGCCGGGGCGGTCCTCGCCGACCGGCAGGGCGACGGACTCGACCCCGCCTCCGTCAACGCCCCCTACCCCGTACCCGCCGCCGCGCCCGGCGTCTGGCAGCCCACCCCGCCCGACCACGCCCCCGCCGTCCAGTACGGCAACCGGCTGGCCCGGCCCTTCCTGCTCCCCTCGCCCGGCCGCTTCCGGCTCCCCCCGCCGCCCGCCCTCACCTCCCGCCGCTACGCCGCCGACCTGGCCGAGGTACGGGCGTACGGGGCGCTGCACAGCACCGTCCGCAGCGCCCGCCAGACCGAGACCGCGACCTTCTGGTACGGCTCCTCGCTCACCCTCTCCATCGAGCCGCTGCGTGTCGCACTGTCCCGGTCCGGCCAGGACCCGGCGGAGCAGGCGCTGAGCGTCGCCCTGTTCCACACCGCCCTGGTCGACACCCAGATCGCGACCTCCGACAGCAAGTACGTCCACCGGCGGTGGCGCCCCGTGACCGCGATCCGCACCGGTGTCCTCGACCCCGACCCGGCCTGGACCCCGCTGCACACCACCCCCGCCCACCCGGATCACCCCAGCGGCCACAACACCTACTCCGGCGCGGCCGAGGCCGTCCTCACCGCCCGCTTCGGCGCCCGGACCGCGCCCTTCACCCTGACCAGCCCCACCGCACCCGGGGTGACCCGGACGTACACCGCCTGGCGGCAGCTGTCCGACGAGAATGTCGAGGCGCGGATCCTGTCCGGGATCCACACCCGGTCGGCGGACGAGGCGGGCATCCGGCTCGGCGACCGGGTCGCCCGGTACGCGCTCGATCACACGGAGGACCTGCTCACCGGGTGATGTGACCCAGGGCACATACGGTGATGTCACAATCGGCGGCGCCGGGGAGTCAGAGCTGTGCAACCACCGGGAAGCACAGAGGGAGCACACACCATGGACGCTCGACTGAACCTGATGGCCAGCAAGTCGTCCGAGCGGTTTCTGAAGCAGCTCGTCGGGGCTGGCCGCGCGATCCCCGAGGCGGCGCTGCCGATGGCCACCCAGGAACTGGTCAGGCTGCGCGCCAGCCAGATCAACGGCTGCGGCTTCTGCACCGACATGCACACCAAGGAGGCGCTGGCCGCGGGGGAGACCCAGACCCGGCTGAACCTGGTCGCCGCCTGGCGCGAGGCGACGGTCTTCACCGACGCCGAGCGGGCCGCCCTGGAACTGGCCGAACAGGGCACCCGGACCGCCGATGCCGCGGGCGGGGTCACCGACGAGGCATGGGCCGACGCCGCCAAGCACTACGACGAGGACGGGCTCGCGGCGCTGGTGGCGGTGATCGCCGTCATCAACGCCTTCAACCGGCTCAATGTCATGGTCCGGCAGCCGGCCGGGTCCTACGAGGCGGGCATGTTCGGCTGACCGGCACCCTCGTCACCGTCCGGCGCCCGGGGCCGTTCCCGGCGCCGGACCGGCCGCCCGAAATTGCTTTGACGCGCCGGGCGGGCGGCGTGTTTGCTGGGTCCGTTCCGATGACCTGTCGATCGATCCGGGCCCCAGGCCCTTGGTGGGAGTGTTTTATGACCCGGCCCGCGCCGCGCGCGCCTCGCCTTACCGCGTAATCCCGCGGCTCCCCGTGCCCTCCGTGCCTTCCGGGGCACGAGGCCGTCCAGTCGAGGCCGCTCGGCCTGCTCTCGCTGTCATGACTCATTCCTCAGCAGGGAGCACCTCGGGTGTCCAGCAGAACCGGCCGCACCGGAAATTCCGGCAGCGGTCCACGTAGTAACACCGCCCAGAACACTCTGAAGATCGACACGTTCGCCTGCGCCTGGTGCGGACTGACCGTGTCCGCCGTCGCCGCCGACGGGACGCGCCGCAACCACTGCCCGTCCTGTCTCCACTCCCGCCATGTCCTCGACCATGTCGAGGGCGGCGCGAGCGACTGCCACGGCCGGATGGCGCCCATCGCGATCGCCGTGCTGCGCACCGGCGACTGGATGGTCGTCCACCGCTGCGTACGGTGCGACGAGCTGACGTCGAACCCCGTCCGCACGGACGACAACCAGCTCATCCTGATGCGGATGGCCGTACGGCCACTCGCTCAGCCGCCGTTCCCGCTCGAAGCGTTCGGCACCCTCTGACCGGCCCGGAAGGAGGGAGTCACACCATGCCACGACGCACCCGCAGACGCGGCGACGAGCGTGAGCCACGGGGCGAACGCCGCGCGCAGCGCCGCAAGGATGTCCTGCACACCCAGGGCGGGCACCGGGCGAACGATTTCCGGTGCGTGTCCTGCCGGCTGGAGGTCTCCGCGGACGCCCCCGGCACCGCGCACCGCAACCACTGTCCGTACTGTCTGGCCAGTCTCCATGTGGACCACCGGATACCGGGCGACCGGGCCTCGCCCTGCCGGGGCCGGATGGAGGCACTGGGCATGTCGGTACGGCCCGACGGCGAATGGATGATCATCCATCAGTGCCGGTCCTGCGGTGGGCTGAGCGCCAACCGCATCGCCGGGGACGATCACGCGCTCACCCTGGTCCGGCTCGCCGTGCGCCCCCTGCGGAGCACGGATGTCGCCGGGCGGGCGCTGCTGACCCTGTGAACCGTCCGCGCGGGCGGCCCCCCCCCCCCGGGCCGCCCCCCGGGGGGGGGGGGGGCGCGCGCGGGCCGCGGGGGGGCCGCCGCTAGGCAGGGGGGGGGGGGGGGGTGGAGGC
>NZ_JBEXLA010000006.1:0-212837 GCF_040609715.1 Streptomyces sp. NPDC004610
CCGCACCATGACGACAACGGCCCCACCCACCCACCTCCCCAGGGGCGCGGGGAACTGCGCAAAAAGCCACGACGCTCCCGCACCATGACGACAACGACCGCACCCACCCCCCCAGGGGCGCGGGGAACTGCGCGACCAACCACAACGAACCCGCACCACCACGACAACCCCACCCCCCACCCACCCCCAAGGGGCGCGAGGAACCGCGCAACCCCAGGGACAATGGACCCGTGCGCTACAGGATTCTCGGCCCCACCACCGCATCGCGCCCCGACGGCACCCCCGTCCCCATCGGCGGCAGCCGCCTGCGCGCCCTGCTCACCGCGCTCGCCCTGCGCCCCGGCCGCACCGTCCCGGTGACCTCCCTCGTGGACCAGGTGTGGGACGGCGACCCGCCCGCCGACGCCCCCGCCGCCGTCCAGGCGCTCATCGGCCGGCTGCGCCGCACGCTCGGCGCGAGCGCCGTGGAGTCCGCGGACGGCGGCTACCGTCTCGCCGCCACCCCCGACGACATCGACCTGCACCGCTTCGAGCGGCTCACCGACGAGGGCCGCCGCGCCCTGGCCGACGGCGACCCCGCCAAGGCCGCCGACCTCCTCGACGACGCCCTCGCCCTCTGGCAGGGCCCCGCCCTCGCCGACCTCCCCGACCGCACCGCGCACGCGGCCCGCTGCGAGGCCCGCCGCCTCGACGCCCGCCGCGCCCGGCTCACCGCCGCCCTCGCGCTCGGCGCCGCCGACCGGGCGCTGCCCGAGCTGACCGCCCTGTGCGACGCCCACCCCCTGGACGAGCCCCTCCAGGCGCTGCGGCTGCGCGCCCTGCGCGACACCGGCCGCCCGGCCCAGGCCCTGGCCGCCTACGACGGCGTACGCCGCCTGCTCGCCGACCGCCTCGGGTCGGACCCGGGGCCCGAACTGCGCGCCCTGCACGCCGAGTTGCTGACCGGCGACGACCCGCCCTCACCGCCCCCGGCAGCCCGCCCGCCGGGCAACCTGCGGGCCCGGCTCACCTCGTTCGTCGGCCGGGACGCCGATATCGAGTCGATCCGCGCCGACCTCGCCACCGCCCGGCTGGTCACCCTGCTGGGCCCCGGCGGCGCGGGCAAGACCCGGCTCTCCCAGGAGGCCGCCGAGACCGTACGGGACACCGCCCCGGACGGGGTGTGGCTGGCGGAGCTGGCGCCCGTCACCGACCCGGCCGCCGTCCCCGAGGCGGTGCTCACCGCGCTGGGCGCCCGCCAGACCGTGCTGTACGGGGCCGGGGCCGAGGAGATCCGGGCCGCCGTCGCCGACCGGCACGACGACCCCGTCGACCGGCTGGTCGAGCACTGCGGGCCGCGCCGGATGCTGATCGTTCTCGACAACTGCGAGCATGTCGTGGAGGCCGCCGCCCGGCTCGCCGAGGAACTCCTCGCCCGCTGCCCCCGCCTCACCGTGCTCGCCACCAGCCGGGAGCCGCTCGGGGTCCCCGGTGAGCTGCTGCGCCCGGTGGAGCCGCTGCCGGAGCCGTCCGCGCTGCGGCTGCTCGCCGACCGGGGCGCCGCCGCCCGCCCCGGGTTCCGGATCGAGGACGACCCGGAGGCCGCCGCCGAGATCTGCCGCCGTCTGGACGGCCTCCCGCTCGGCATCGAGCTCGCGGCGGCCCGGCTCAGGATGCTCACCCCGCGCCAGATCGCCGACCGCCTGGACGACCGTTTCCGGCTGCTCACCGCCGGGAGCCGCACCGCGCTGCCCCGCCAGCAGACCCTGCGCGCGGTGGTCGACTGGTCCTGGGATCTCCTGGACGACGACGAACGCGAGGTGCTGCGGCGGCTGTCGGTGTTCTCCGGCGGCTGCGACCTGGCCGCCGCCGAGGCCGTCTGCGGCCCCGCCCTGGAGGCGCTCGGCTCCCTGGTCGACAAGTCCCTCGTGGTCGCCGCCCCCGCCGAGGGCGCCGGGATGCGCTACCGGCTGCTGGAGACCGTCGCCGAGTACGCCGCCGAGCGCCTGGACGAGTCCGGCTCCCGCCCCGGCGCCGAGCGCGCCCATCTCGTCCACTACCGCGAGTACGCCCGTCACGCGGACCGCCGGCTGCGCGGCGCCGGACAGCGCGAGGCCATCGCCGGACTCGAACGCGAGTACGAGAACATCCGGGGTGCCCTGCGCCGGGCCGTCGCCGCCCGCGACGAGCAGGAGGCGCTGAGCCTCGTCCACGCGATGATCTGGTACTGGCAGATGCGCGATCTGCGGATCGAGGCGCGCGGCTGGTTCGGCGAGGTGATGGCGCTCGGCCCCGACCCCTTCGCCGAGCCCGCGCCCCGCGCCCGGCCGGTCCCGGAGCGGGTCACGGCGGCCCCGCCGCCCCTGGTCGGCGAGGCCCTGATCGAGGCCCGCCGGGGGGTCCATCTCGCCCATGTCGCCTGTATGGACACCGAGATGGAGTCCTGGCAGACCGAGCGCGGACGGCAGAAGCTGCGCACCATCACCGAGGTCTACGAACCCGGGATGCCGCAGGTCTGCCGGGTGCCCGGTCTGTTCTGGTTCTTCGCGGTGATGCTCAGCGGCGGCGTCGGGCAGCTGCGCGAGATCATCGACGCCGCCGTGGACACCTGCCGCCGCACCCCGGACCACGAGTGGGAGCTGGCCAGCGTCCTGCACATGCGGGCCAGCATCCTCGCCAACCGCAGCGACTGGGCCGGGGACGCCGTCCGCGACGCCGATGAGGCCCTGGCGATCCATCGCCGCCTCGGCGATCTGTGGGGCCAGGCGGAAGCGCTGTCCGCCCGCGCCGAGGCCAATGAGCGGCGCGGCGAGCACGCCCTGGCCGCCGCCGACTTCGAGGCGGCCATCGCCCAGGCCGAACAGCTGGGCGCCCGCAGCCAGGCCGCCATCCTCACCGCCCGGCTCGGCGGCACCCTGGCCGAGGCGGGCCGCCACGAGGCCGCCGAGGAACTGCTGCGGCGCGTCCTGGACGAGGACGAGACCGTGTACGGCGAGGCCCGCCCGGCCGCCCGGCTGTTCCTCATCGGCGTCCTCGGCGCGACCGACCGGATCGCCGAGGCCCGGGACGAACTGCGCACCCTGCGCGTGGACTTCCACCTCGCGCACTTCCTCTTCTTCGACGCCTTCCTGCTGGGCACCGAGGCGTGGCTCGACGCCGTCGAGGGCCACTACGACGCCTGTCTGGACAACGCCCGGCAGGCGCTGGTGAAGGCCGCCGACCCGGTGGCCCAGGCGATCCAGCCCACCGTGCAGTCGGGGTATCTCACCATCGCCGCCATCGCGCTCGCCGAGGCCGGGGACGGGCGCCGCGCCGAGGACGCCGCCCGCTGTCTGGGCGCGGCGGCGGCCCTGCTGCCGCCCGGCCATGTGGCGTCCTGCGCGGAGCGGCTGTCCCGGGACCGGGCCGTCGCCTCGGCCCGCGCGGCGCTCGGCGACGACCGGTACGAGGCGCGGTTCGCCGAGGGCGCCGGCCTCTCCCCCGAGGAGGCCGCCGCCCTGCTGTGACCCCGCCCGCCCGGTCACCCGGTCCGCTCAGCTCTTCGTACGGAACTTGTGGATCGCCACCGGTGCCATCACCGCCGTGATCCCCGCCGACCAGGCCAGCGTCACCCACAGATCCTGCGCGACCGGACCGCCCACCATCAGCCCGCGCGCCGCGTCGGCCAGCGTGGACAGCGGGTTGTAGTCGGTGAACGCCTGGAGCCAGCCCGGCATGGAGGAGGTCGGCGCGAAGATCGAGGAGCCGAACTGGAGCGGGAACAGGACCAGGAAGCCCATCGCCTGCACCGACTGCGCGTTCTTCAGGATCACGCCCAGGGTGAGGAACACCCACATGATCGACGAGGCGAACACCGTCGACAGCCCCACCGCCGCGAACAGCCCTGCCCAGTGCACGATGTCGAAACCGACCAGCACCGCGACGACCATCAGCACCGCCGTGGCGAACAGCATCCGCAGCAGCTCCACCGAGACCTTCGCGAAGAGCACCGAGCCGCGCCCGATCGGCAGCGACCGGAAGCGGTCCATCACCCCGGTGTTGAAGTCCTGGCTGAAGCCCGTACCGACGCTCTGCGACAGCGTCATGCTCATCATCGCCAGCATGCCCGGGATGACGTACTGGACATAGCCGTCCTGGCCGCCGCCCAGCGCCTGGCCGATGGAGCCGCCGAAGACGTACACGAACAGCAGGGTGAAGACGATCGGCATCAGCAGGGCGTCGAACATCGACTCCGGGTCCTGGCGGATCCACAGCAGATTGCGCCGGACCAGCGCCCCGGTGTGGCGCAGATGCCCGCGCAGCGGGATCCGGGCATCGTCCTTCAGCCCGTGCGGCGCCTTGAGATCGGTGGTGGTGACGGCGCTCATACGGCGACCTCCTCACGGTCGGCGGCGGACACGGCGTGCTGCGGGGTGCTCGCCCGGCGCCCGGTCAGGGACAGGAACACCTCGTCCAGGCTGGGCAGCTCGGTGACTATGGAGCTGATCGTCAGCCCCCGCGACACCACCGCGCCGGTCACCGCGGTGAGCTGCTCGTCGCTGAGGATCGGCACGAGGACGCTGCCGCGCTCGGTGTCGACGGTGGTGGCGGCCAGCCCGGTCAGGCCCAGCTCGTCCAGGGCGTGGGCGAGGGGGCGCAGCTGGAGCGGATCGGCCGGTCGGATCCGCAGGGTACGGCCGCCGACCTTCGCCTTCAGCTCCTCGATACCGCCGCCCGCGATGACCTTGCCCCGGTCGACCACGGTCAGCTCGGAGGCGAGCTGCTCGGCCTCCTCCATGTACTGGGTGGTCAGCAGCACGGTCACCCCGTCGCCGACCATCGTCTTCACCTCGGCCCAGACCTCGTTGCGGGTCCGCGGGTCCAGTCCGGTGGTCGGCTCGTCCAGGAACAGCACCTCGGGGCGGCCGATCATGGACGCCGCCAGGTCGAGGCGGCGGCGCATCCCGCCGGAGTAGGTGCTCACCGGGCGGCGCGCGGCCTCGGTGAGGGAGAAGCGCTCCAGCAGTTCATCGGCGCGGGCGCGGGCGTCCTTGCGGGGCAGGTCCAGGAGCCGGCCGATCATATAGAGGTTCTCCCAGCCGGGGATCTTCTCGTCGACCGAGGCGTACTGCCCGGTGAGCCCGATCACCCGGCGCAGCATCCGGGGCTGGCGCACCACGTCGAACCCGGCGACGGTCGCCTGTCCGGCGTCCGGGGCGAGCAGGGTGGAGAGAATCCTGACGAGGGTGGTCTTGCCGGCGCCGTTGGGGCCGAGGACACCCATCACGGTGCCCTGCCGCACCTCCAGATCGACGCCGTCCAGCGCCTTGGTCTCGCCGTAGTGCTTGACCAGTCCCCTCACGCTGACGGCGATCTCTTCGCCGCGGGGGCTTGTGTCGGTTCGTGTCATGCGGTCGAGCGTCGCAGCCACCGCCGACAAAACACCGACAGGCTGCCGACAGGGGGGTGACGGGGTGAGGTCGTATGCCGGGTGCGGGTCGGTGGGGCGGGTTTTGCGCAGTTCCTCCCCCAGAGGGGGTACCCCCAGCGCCCCTAAAGGCTTATTAGGGGCGCGGGGAACTGCGCGACCAGCCCCCACCTGCCCGCACCCGAAAGACACCCCCGGGGGGCGACCCGCCGACGGGGGACGGTCGGCGGGTCGCCCATGGTGCCGGGAAATGGTCAGTGATCAGTGAACGGAATGCTCCTCCGTCGGGAACGTCCCCCCGACGACATCCTCCGCGAACGCCCGCGCCGCCTCCCCGACAACCCCCCGGAGGTCCCCGTACCGCTTGACGAACTTCGGTACCCGCCCGCCCGTCAGCCCCAGCATGTCCGTCGACACCAGCACCTGCGCGTCCGTCTCCGCGCCCGCGCCGATCCCGACCGTGGGGATCTGGAGCGTGCGGGTCACCTCCGCGGCCAGCTCCGCCGGGACCAGCTCCAGGACCACCGAGAACGCGCCCGCGTCCTGCACGGCCTTGGCGTCGCGCAGCAACTGCGCCGCCGCCTCCTCGCCGCGCCCCTGCACCCGGTAGCCCATGGAGTTCACGGACTGCGGGGTGAGGCCGATGTGGGCCATCACCGGGATGCCGGACTCCACCAGCAGCTCGATCTGCCGGTGCGAGCGCTCACCGCCCTCCAGCTTGACCGCGCCGACCCCGGCCTCCTTGATCAGCCGGGTCGCCGAGCGCAGCGCCTGCACCGGGCCCTCCTGGTAGGAGCCGAAGGGCAGATCGCCGACGATCAGGGCACGGCGGGTGCCGCGCACCACGGCCGCGGAGAGCATGGTCATCTCGTCGAGGGTGACGGGCACCGTCGTCTCGTAGCCGAGGTGGACATTGCCCGCCGAGTCGCCGACGAGGAGCACCGGGATACCGGCCTCGTCGAAGACGGACGCGGTCATCGCGTCGTAGGCGGTGAGCATGGGCCACTTCTCGCCGCGCTCCTTGGCGAGGGCGATGTCGCGGACGGTGATGCGCCGGGTGCTCTTGCCTCCGTACAGCGCCTTGCTGCCGTCGGAGGAGGTGGCACGGGCAGCCGAGAGCTGCGTCATGGCAACGGCTCCTTCAAGTCATCTCCAGGCGCCCTGACGGCGTCCCGGGATCCCCTCCATGGTGGCACCTCGTCCCGGAGAGGACCAGGGGACCCACGTCACGTACCTCGCCCCATCCGGCGGCGGCCGACGTAAGGGCACGGTAAAGAGCACGGCAAAAGATTTACGATACGGTACGGTCTCGTATCGTAATTCGCTACGCTCGCCGGCATGACTACTCCTGCCGTCCCCGCCCCGCGTGTACCGGCCGAGGTGCACCGGCGTCGCTGGGGCATCCTCGGTGTGCTGATGCTCAGCCTGCTGATCGTGGTGCTCGACAACTCGATCCTCAATGTGGCCGTCAAGACGATCTCCACCCCCGCCCCGACCGGCCTCGGCGCCACCCAGAGTGAGCTGGAGTGGGCCATCAACTCCTACACCCTGGTCTTCGCGGGCCTGCTGTTCTCCGCCGGGCTGCTCGGCGACCGGCTGGGCCGCAAGAAGGTGCTGCTCGGCGGGCTCGTGGTGTTCGGCATAGGCTCGGCGCTGGCCGCCTCCGCCGGATCGCCGGGCGAACTGATCGGCTTCCGCGCGGTGATGGGCCTCGGCGCCGCCTTTGTGATGCCGGCCACCCTCGCCGTGCTGATGAACATCTTCGAGCGGGACGAGCAGCCCAAGGCCATCGGCATCTGGACCGGCGGGGTCGGACTCGCCATCGCCATCGGCCCGATCACCGGCGGGGTCCTGCTCGACCACTTCTGGTGGGGCTCGGTCTTCCTGATCAACGTCCCCATCGTGATCGTCGCCGTTGGGCTGATGATCTGGCTGGTCCCCGACTCCCGCGACCCGAGGCCCGGCCGGATCGACCCGATCGGCGTCCTGCTCTCCGTCGTCGGCCTGGTGCTGCTGGTCTTCGGCATCATCCGGGGCGGCGAACTCGCCGACTTCACCGACCCGACCGTCCTCGCCACCATCGGCGCCGGACTCGCCGTACTGATCGGCTTCGTGCTGTTCGAGAAGCGCAGCGACCATCCCTCCATCGATGTCGGCTACTTCAGGAACAAGGTGTTCTCGGCCTCCATCGCGGTCATCGCGCTGGTCTTCTTCGCCCTGATGGGCGTGACCTTCTTCTCCGTCTTCTACACCCAGTCCGTGCGCGGCTACTCCCCGCTGGAGACCGGACTGCTGCTGCTCCCGCTCGCCGCCGCCCAACTGATCTTCGCCCCGCGCGCCCGGCTGGTCGTCGACCGGATCGGCATCCGCGCCACCGCCTGCGGCGCCATGCTGCTGATCGCCGCCATGCTCGGCGCGTTCGCCACCTTCGACGCCGACACGCCGATCTGGATCCTGGAGGTCGTCTTCTTCCTCATGGGCACCGCGATGGCCCACATCATGCCCCCGATCAGCGTCGTCGTCATGCAGGCCCTGCCCCGCGAGAAGGCCGGCTCCGCCTCCGCCCTCAGCAACACCTTCCGCCAGGTCGGCGGCGCCCTCGGCATCGCCGTCCTCGGCTCGGTGCTCTCCGCCGCCTACCGCACCGGCATCGAGGACAGCCTCGGCGCCCTCCCCGCCGGGCTGCGGCACACCGCCGGTGAGTCCATCGAGGCCACCCTCGCCGTCGCCGCCCGGCTCGGCCCCGAGGGCGACGCCCTGATCACCCCCGCCAACGACGCCTTCCTGCACGCCATGCACCTCACCGCCCTGTGCGGCGCGAGCGTCGCCCTGGTCGGCGCCGTCGTGGTGGGCCTGTGCCTGCCGGGGCGCCAGCACCCGGACCGGCAGCGCGGCAAGGAGACGGAGCTGGTGAGCGCGGGGGAGTGAGGGACGCGCGAGGTGGAGGACAATCACCGGGAACCCGGGCGGCACCCCGCCGCCGCACCGGTGAACGGCACCACGGAACGGAGCGACGTGAACAGCCCCGCAGGCCACCGGCCGACCAACGGCGGTGCTCCCAAAGGACGCCCCCGCAGCGAGGCCGTGGAGCGCGCCATCCTGGAGGGCGCGATGAGACTCCTGGAGGAAGGGGTGCCGTTCGCCGAGCTGTCCATCGAGCGGATCGCCCGGACCGCGGGGGTCGGCAAGGCCACCATCTACCGCCGGTGGAGCGGCAAGGAGGCCCTCTTCGTCGAGGTGCTGCGCGCCGCCGAACCGCCCGAACCCCCGCTCCCCGGCACCTCCATGCGGGACGACCTGGTGGTGCTGCTGGAGTCGCTGCGCCGCCGCGGTCTCGCCAACCGGGGTTCGGCGATCCTCTACACCGTCCACGCCCAGATGAAGAGCAACCCGCGATTGTGGGAGGAGTACCACAACACCGTTGTCGCGCCCCGGCAGGAACTGACCCGTCAGGTGCTGCGCCGGGGCCAGCGCGACGGCGAACTCCGCACCGATCTCGACCTGGAACTCCTCAGCGACCTGTTCATGGGCCCCATGCTGGTCCGCGCCGTGATGCGCCCCGACGGCGAGTTGCCCGATCTGCTCGCCGAGGAGATAGTCGACACACTTCTCGCCGGACTGCGCCCGGCCGCCACCCCGCACCACTGACCGCGCCCACCGCGCCACGCCGGAGCGGGCACCCGTTTCGCCACCGGCGAATATGCGCGTTTCGTTACAGAGCACGCGTTCGGCACGGGAATCCGGAACTCGGGAAACCCTCTCGTTCGTCATCGTGCCCGTACGGCCGTCGCGTGACGGCGGGATCGGAGCCGATCATCCCCTAGGGTCTGGAAGGACACGGGGAGATGACGGTGCACGGCAGGTAGCGAGGCGACGGTATGGCGCAGCAGGCGTACGTGACGGAGACGGCGGACGGCGACGGCTCGGGCTCCGAGCAGCGCAGAACTCGGCTCCGGCGTCTGCTCGACGGTTGGCGCGACGGCCGGAAGGTGTGGCGGCGCGGCATCGTGCTCGCCGTGCTCGCGGTGCTCTGCGCGCTGGTGATGGCGGTGCACGCGCAGATCCCCAACCGGATCGGCAACCTCGGCAGTCTGATCGAGACCTTCCTCCCGTGGTTCGGGCTGGCCGTGCCGGTGCTGCTGTTGCTCGCCCTGATCCGCCGCTCGGCCACCGCGCTGATCGCCGTGATCCTCCCGGCGGTCGTCTGGCTCAACCTCTTCGGCGGGCTGCTCACCGGGAAGGCCGCCGCCACCGGGGGCGATCTGACCGTCGTCACCCACAACGTCAACGCCGAGAACCCGGACGCGTTCGGCACCGCCCGCGATGTGGCCGCCTCCGGCGCCGATGTCGTGGCCCTGGAGGAACTGACCTCGGACGCGGTGCCGGTCTATGAGAACGCCCTCGGCGAGACCTACCCCTACCACTCGGTGCAGGGCACGGTCGGACTGTGGAGCACCTACCCGCTCTCCGACATCCGCCCGGTCGACATCGAGCTGGGCTGGACCCGGGCCATGCGCGCCACGGTCGACGCGCCGGGCGGCCAACTCGCCGTCTACGTCGCCCATCTGCCATCGGTCCGGGTCAAGCTGGAGGCCGGGTTCACCGCCCGCCAGCGCGACACCAGCGCGGACGCGCTGGGCGAGGCGATCGCGCGGGAGCGGGTCGAGCGGGTGGTGCTGCTCGGCGACCTCAACGGCACGATGAACGACCGCGCGCTCAACGCGGTCACCGCGCAGATGCGGTCCACGCAGGGCGCGGCGGGCAACGGCTTCGGCTTCAGCTGGCCGGCGTCGTTCCCGCTGGCCCGGATCGACCAGATCCTGGTCAAGGGCGTGGAACCGATCAGCTCCTGGACCCTCCCGGCCACGGCGAGCGACCACCTCCCGGTAGCGGCCAGGGTGGACTTGACGCAGCCTCGGTAGGCGCGGTGGGCGGCATGCGGCGTGACGCGAACCCGCGCGAGCGGGGTGCCGCTGCGCCCACCCGTGCCGCCCCAGCGGCACGACTGCCCGCAGCTAAGCCGGTTTAGGGGCGCTGGGGGTACCCCCTCTGGGGGAGGAACTGCGAGACCAGCCCCCACCCACCCGCACCCACCCCCCTACAAAGACTCCCGCCACCCATTCGTGATCGGCAGCCTCCGGTCCTTCCCGAACCCCTTCGGCGAGATCTTCGTCCCCGGCGGATACTGCCGCCGCTTGTACTCCGCCGTATCCACCATCCGCAGCGTCTTCGTCACCAGCCCCGCGTCGAACCCCGCCCCCACGATCACATCCGCCCCCTCGTCCCGGTCCACATACCGCTCCAGAATCGCGTCCAGCACGGAGTAGTCCGGCAGGGAATCCGTATCGACCTGCCCCGGCCGCAACTCCGCGCTCGGCGGCTTGGAGATCGAGTTCTCCGGGATCGGCGGGGTCTGCCCCCGCTCCACCGCCGCCCGGTTGCGCCACTCGGCGAGCCGGAACACCGCGGTCTTGTACAGATCCTTGATCGGCCCGTACGCCCCCACGGAGTCCCCGTACAGCGTCGAATAGCCGACCGCCAGCTCCGACTTGTTCCCGGGGGCCAGCACGATGTGGCCCTCCTGGTTGGAGATCGCCATCAGCGTCGTCCCCCGCAGCCGCGACTGGAGGTTCTCCTCCGCCAGCCCGGTCAGCCCCAGCGCGGACATATACGCGTCGAACATCGGCCCGATCGGCACCGTACGGAAGTTCAGCCCCGTCCGCCGCGCCAGCTCCGCCGCGTCGCCCTTGGAGTGGTCGGAGGAGTACTTCGACGGCATGGACACCCCGTACACATGCTCCGCGCCCACCGCGTCGCAGGCGAGGGCCGCCACCAGCGCCGAGTCGATGCCGCCGGAGAGCCCGATCAGCACCGACCGGAAGCCGTTCTTGGCGACATACGCGCGCAGGCCGACGACCAGCGCCGAGTACACCTCCTCGGCGTCGTCCAGCCGCTCCGCGTACCCCCCGGTGTGCACCGGCTCGTACGGCTCCACCGGGTCCTCGGAGAGCACCACCCGGTCGATGCGCAGCCCGTCGTCCACCACGCCCTCGGGCGCGTCGGACCGCGCGGCCGGGAGGTCCAGGTCGAGCAGCATGCAGGTCTCGGCGAACTGCGGCGCCCGCGCGATCACGTCGCCGCCCGCGTCGACCACGATGGAGTCGCCGTCGTAGACCAGTTCGTCCTGCCCGCCCATCATCGCCACGTACGCGGTGGTGCAGCCGGCCTCCTGGGCGCGCTTGCGAACCAGTTCCAGCCGGGTGTCGTCCTTGTCCACCTCGTAGGGGGAGGCGTTGATGGAGAGCAGCAGGCCCGCGCCCGCCGAGCGCGCGGCCGGCACCCGGCCGCCGTCCTGCCAGAGGTCCTCACAGATGGCGAGGGCCACATCCACCCCGTGCACCCGCAGCACCGGCATGGTGTCGCCGGGCACGAAGTAGCGGAACTCGTCGAAGACGCCGTAGTTCGGGAGGTGGTGCTTGGCGAAGGCGAGGACGACCTCACCGCCGTACAGCACCGCTGCCGCGTCCTGCGGGGCACCGGCCGGCTGGCCGTACTTCGGCTGGGCGCTCTCGGAGCGGTCGAGATAGCCGACCACCACCGGCAGCCCGCCCAGGCCCTCCGCGGCGAGCCGGGCCGCCAGCTCCCGCAGCGCGGCGCGGGACGCCTCGACGAAGGAGGTGCGCAGCGCCAGGTCCTCCACGGGATACCCGGTCAGGGTCATCTCCGGGAACGCCACGAGATGCGCTCCCTGCCCGGCCGCGTGCCGGGTCCACTCCAGGATCCGGTCGGTGTTCCCGGCGAGGTCGCCGACCCGGGCGTCGATCTGGTTCATCGCGAGGCGTAGTTGAGGCACGGGCCCCAGTGTAATCGTCAGAGCGACGCGATGGGGGGTGCGGAGGTGTGGGGCGCCCCACGGAAGGTGCGGTGCGCCCCCCCCAGCGGCGTGCCGGGTCTTACGACCCGGCCTCGGCGCCCCGCTCCCGCAGCATGTCCGCCATCAGGTCGATCTCCGACTGCTGCCCCTGGACCATGCCCTGCGCGAGCCGCTTCTCCGCGCCCACCGTGCAGCGCGACACACAGCCCTCGGCCATATGGATCCCGCCCTGGTGGTGCTCGGTCATCAGCTGGAGATAGAAGATCTCGGCCTGCTCGCCATTGAGCCGCCCCAGCCGCTCCATCTCCTCGTTCGTGGCCATGCCCGGCATCAGCGAGCCCTCGCCCTCGCTCGGCATGGACCCCATGTCCATCCAGGTCATCGGCGGGTCGGAGGAGACCTTCGGCAGCCCCCACAGATCCAGCCAGCCCAGCATCATGCCCCGCTGGTTGGCCTGGGTCTGCGCGATGTCGTAGGCGAGGCGGCGCACCTCCTCGTCATCGGTGCGGTCGCGCACGATGTACGACATCTCCACCGCCTGCTGATGGTGGACGGCCATGTCCCGGGCGAAGCCCGCGTCCGCCGAGTCGGCCGCGGGCGGCTCGACGCCCGAGCCGTCGTCCCCGGCGACCGCGTAGGTGATCGCGCCCGCCGCGACCAGCGCCGCCGTGACCGTTCCGGCGATCCATCCGGCCTGTGTCCGCTTCATCACCGCCGCCTCACCCGGCCAGTCCGCCGGTGCACGCGGCACCCGGCTCCGGCGTCTGCTCGCCCTGCACGAACTTCTCCAGGAACGCGTCCAGCTTCGGGTCGTCCGCGCCCGTCACCGTCCGCTGGTACCCCCAGGCGCTCAGCATGATCGGCGACGCCTGGTCCTCGTCCGGGCTCATCAGCGTGTACGGGGTGGCCTTGACCTTGGCCGCCAGCGCGTCCACGTCCGCCTTCGCCGCCTCGCTGGTGTACGTCACCCAGACCGCCCCGTGCTCCAGCGAGTGGACGGCGTTGACCTTCGGGATCGCCTTCTCGTAGACATCCCCGTTGCAGTTCATCCAGACCTGGTTGTGGTCCCCGCCGACCGGCGGTTCCATCGGGTAGTCCACGTCCTCGGTGACATGCGTCTGGCTCAGCTCGCCGTCCCACTTCTGCACCCCGTCGGCGTCGGCCACGAACGTTCCGGTGCCGGAGCTCTTGCCGTCGCTCGCCGTGTCCGAGGAGTCACCGGACTGCGACCGCACCAGCACCACACCGCCGACGACCAGCCCGGCCACGACCACCACGCTCGCGGCGATGGTCAGGATCCGGTTGCGCCGGTCCCGGGAGCGCTCCGCGCGGCGCATCTCCTCGATCCGGGCCTTGCGCGCCGCGCTGTCTCTGTTCTTGGCCGAGCCCATGGGGGGTGCCCTTCTGGGATGTGGAGCGGAAAAGGACGATGGTCGGGTCAACTGATCGTAGTGCGATCCGGCCGTCGGCCGTACAGCACCCGCCCGGGGGGCCATTACGGATACCGGGGCGAGAAGGCAAGATGGGCGGCAGAGCGCGGCACCCGCCGTATCCACGCTGTTCAGACCCGGGTCGGCGGGCCGATCGAGGCCCGCAACGCGCGCGAAACGGTGTTGTGGTGTGATGCTCAGGTGCCCGACCGTGTGTTCCGGTCCTCCCGGAGCGGACGGCCTGACCAGCAAGGATGGGGAAGCGGAAGATGGACAAGCAGCAGGAGTTCGTGCTCCGTACGTTGGAGGAGCGCGACATCCGGTTCGTGCGCCTGTGGTTCACCGACGTTCTGGGCTTCCTCAAGTCCGTGGCCGTGGCCCCCGCCGAGCTAGAACAGGCGTTCGATGAAGGGATCGGTTTCGACGGCTCCGCGATCGAGGGCTTCGCCCGGGTCTACGAGTCCGACATGATCGCCAAGCCGGATCCCGCCACCTTCCAGGTGCTGCCCTGGCGTGCGGAGACCCCCGGCACCGCCCGGATGTTCTGCGACATCCTGATGCCCGACGGCTCGCCGTCCTTCGCCGACCCCCGCTATGTCCTCAAGCGCGCCCTGGCCCGCGCCTCCGATCTCGGGTTCACCTTCTACACCCACCCCGAGATCGAGTTCTTCCTGCTCAAGCACAAGCCGGTCGACGGCTCGGTGCCGACCCCGGCCGACAATTCCGGCTACTTCGACCACACCCCGACCAACGTCGGCATGGACTTCCGCCGCCAGGCGATCACCATGCTGGAGTCCATGGGCATCTCGGTCGAGTTCTCCCACCACGAGGGCGCCCCCGGCCAGCAGGAGATCGATCTGCGCTACGCCGACGCGCTGTCGACGGCGGACAATGTGATGACGTTCCGGCTGGTCATGAAGCAGGTCGCGCTGGAGCAGAACCTCCAGGCCACGTTTATGCCGAAGCCGTTCTCCGAGCACCCGGGGTCCGGTATGCACACGCATCTGTCGCTCTTCGAGGGTGACCGCAACGCGTTCTACGAGTCCGGCGCGGAGTACCAGCTCTCCAAGGTCGGCCGCTCCTTCATCGCCGGGCTGCTGCGGCACGCCGGGGAGATCTCCGCGGTCACCAACCAGTGGGTCAACTCCTACAAGCGCATCTGGGGCGGTTCCGAGCGGACCGCGGGCGCGGGTGGTGAGGCGCCGTCGTACATCTGCTGGGGCCACAACAACCGCTCGGCGCTGGTCCGGGTCCCGATGTACAAGCCCGGCAAGACGGGGTCGGCGCGGGTCGAGGTCCGCTCCCTGGACACCGGGGCGAACCCCTATCTGGCCTACGCGCTGCTGCTGGCGGCGGGGCTGAAGGGGATCGAGGAGGGGTACGAGTTGCCGCCGGGGGCGGAGGACGATGTGTGGGCGCTGTCGGACGCGGAGCGGCGGGCGATGGGGATCGAGCCGTTGCCGCAGAATCTGGGGGAGGCGTTGTCGCTGATGGAGCGGAGCGATCTCGTGGCCGAGACGCTGGGGGAGCATGTGTTTGATTTCTTCCTGCGGAACAAGCGGCAGGAGTGGTTTGAGTATCGGTCCGAGGTGACCGCGTTTGAGCTCCGCAAGAATCTGCCGGTTTTGTAGCGCGGGGTTTGTGGGTGCGGGTGGGTTTTGGGCGCGTGAGGGGGGTGAGGGCGGGGGTGTGTCTGGCGGCTTTCCGTCGGTGGGGGCTGGTCGCGCAGTTCCCCGCGCCCCTAAAGGCGCTGCCGTCGCCGTGAGTGGCCAGGCTCGCCCCCTGAAGAAGAAAGACAAAAGCCCCTGCCGCCCAGCCCTCTCCGCCCAGCCCCCCTCCTACTCCCTCGCCGCCGCCTGGACCGTCAAGGCCGTGTGCAGCGGTTCCGCTGCTCGGCGGCGGTACTCCTGGATGGACCAGGCGTTGCCGTCCGGGTCCTTGAAGTACATGAAGGTCGCGCCGTCCTCGGGGGCGTAGACGACCGGGTCGGAGATCTCCAGGCCCCGGGCGGTCAGCTCCGCGTGGGCCGCCTTGATGTCGGCCACGCAGAGCTGGAGGCCCTGGTAGGAGCCGGGCTCGGGGGCCGACCCGCCCTCGGAGAGGTTCCACAGGGCCTCGCTCAGCGCGATGGAACAGCCCGAGCCCGGCGGCGTCAGCTGGACCAGGCGCATGCCCGGCATGATCTCCTGGTCGAGGTCGACATGGAAACCGACCTTGTCCCGGTAGAAGTCCCGGGCCCGGTCGATGTCGCTCACGGGCAGGGGGATCACTTCCAGGGTGTAGTCCACGGCCCCTCCTCGGGGTGTCGGCCTCGGGGTGTCAGCTGAACCGCCAGCGGGTCTGGCTGAACGGCTCCCCCTTACCGAAGCCGAAAACGGTCCCCGGCGCCACCGAGAAGACATAAGCGTGCCCCGGGCCGTGCTGGAAGCAGCCGTCGGCCACCTCGAAGTGCCAGACGCTGCCGTACTTGGTCTCCCAGGCCGCGGCCAGCTCGCGCAGCCGGTCCTCGTCCGTCACCCGGACCGCCTCGCCCTCCACCACCAGGTCGTAGCCCTGGTCCCAGAGGTTCACCCCGGTGGTGAGGACGACCTGCGGGTTCCCGGCCAGATTGCGGGCCTTGCGCTCCTCGGGGCCGGTGCAGAAGTGCAGCGCGCCCCCGGACCAGACGGCCGGCAGCGGTGTCACGTGCGGGCGCCCGTCGGGCCGTACCGTCGAGATCCAGAACAGCTCGGCCGCGGCCAGCCGCTGCTCCGCGTCGGCCCAGGGCACCGCGGTGGCCGCCGGGTCGCTGTAGCGGGCGTCCAGGCGGGTCTCGGGCGGGCCGGCGGTCGGGCCGGTGGTCGGGCTGTCGGGCATGAGGTGCCTCCAGGTGTCGGTGTCGTCCGGTGTCGTCCGGTGTCGTCCGGTGTCTGTCCGGTGTCGTCCCCCGCAGGGCAGACCGGACAGGGCGCCGGAACTCATCGGAGCTTCCCGCAGATCCTGCGGTTAGGCTCAGGAGGCACGTTGATCCGGACGGGAGGGCGCGAATGACGCCGGGGCGCAGAAGCAGTACCTTCACTCGGCTGCTGCGGCACGGCTTCACCGACCCCTCCGCCGCCGAGCGGCTGCTCGACAGCCCCGAGCTGGCCCCCGTCCGCGACGACCCGGTGCTGCTGGAGGCGCTCGGCGCGACCGCCGACCCCGATCTCGCCCTGCACGGCCTGGTGCGGCTCCTGGAGGCACAGCCCGAGCCCGCGGGCCGCCGGGAACTGCTGGACACCCTGATCGCCGCCAAGCCGCTGCGCGACCGCCTCCTCGGGGTGCTCGGCGCCTCCGAGGCCCTCGCCGACCATCTCGCCCGGCATCCGGGCGACTGGCGGGTCCTGGTGACGTACGAGCCCCGGGATCTGCACCCGGGTGTCGCCGAGTTCGAGCGCGGGCTCGCCGAGGCCGTCGACCCGGTGTCGCTGCGGGTCGCCTACCGGCGCTGTCTGCTGTCCATCGCCGCCCGGGACGTGTGCGGGACGACCGGTATGGCGCAGACCGCCGCCGAACTCGCCGACCTCGCCACCGCCACCCTGCGCGCCGCGCTCGCCCAGGCCCGCGCCGCCGCCCCGGAGGACGCGGCGCTGTGCCGCCTCGCGGTGATCGCCATGGGCAAGTGCGGCGGCCATGAGCTGAACTACGTCTCGGACGTCGACGTCATCTTCGTCGGCGAAGGGGTCGAGGGCGCCGACGAGGGCAAGGCGCTGCGGGCCGCGACCAAACTCGCCTCGCACATGATGCGGATCTGCTCCGAGACGACGGTCGAGGGCTCGATCTGGCCGGTGGACGCCAATCTGCGCCCCGAGGGCCGCAACGGCCCCCTGGTCCGCACCCTCAGCAGCCATCTCGTCTACTACCAGCGCTGGGCCAAGACCTGGGAGTTCCAGGCCCTGCTGAAGGCCCGCCCGGTCGCCGGGGACCTGGCACTGGGCCAGGAGTACGTGGACGCGCTCCAGCCGCTGGTCTGGCAGGCCGCCGAGCGGGACAACTTCGTCGCCGATGTCCAGAAGATGCGCCGCCGGGTGGTGGAGAACATCCCCGCCGACGAGGTCGACCGCGAGCTGAAACTCGGGCCGGGGGGCCTCAGGGACGTCGAGTTCGCCGTCCAGCTGCTGCAACTCGTGCACGGCCGCGCCGACACCGGGCTGCGCAGCGGCACCACCCTCGACGCCCTCCGGGCCCTGGCCGAGGGCGGCTATGTCGGCCGGTCGGACGCCGTCCAGCTCGACGAGGCGTACCGCTTCCTGCGCTCCATGGAGCACCGCATCCAGCTGTACCGGCTGCGCCGCACCCATCTGGTGCCGGTCGAGGAGGCCGACCAGCGCCGCCTGGGCCGCTCGCTGGGGCTGCGCACCGATCCGGTCGCCGAGCTGAACCGCGAGTGGCGGCGGCACGCGGCCGTCGTCCGGCGCCTGCACGAGAAGCTCTTCTACCGGCCACTGCTCGACGCCGTCGCCCAACTCGCCCCCGGCGAGGCCCGCCTCAGCCTCGCGGCGGCCCGCGAACGCCTGGTCGCCCTCGGCTACGCCGACCCCGCCGCCGCCCTGCGCCATCTGGAGGCCCTCGCCTCCGGCGTCACCCGCAAGGCCGCCATCCAGCGCACCCTGCTGCCGGTACTGCTGGGCTGGTTCGCCGACTCCGCCGACCCGGACGCCGGGCTGCTCAACTTCCGCAAGGTCTCCGACGCCCTCGGCAAGACCCCCTGGTATCTGCGGCTGCTGCGCGACGAGGGCGCCGCCGCCGAGAACCTCGCCCGGGTCCTGTCCGCCGGGCGCCTGGCCCCCGACCTGCTGATGCGCGCCCCCGAGGCGGTCGCCCTGCTCGGCGACGGCGCCGGACTCGCCCCGCGCCTCCACGCCCCTCTCGAACAGGAGATCCTCGCCGCCGTCAGCCGCGCCGAGAACGCCGAACACGCGGTCACTGTCGCCCGGGGGGTGCGCCGCCGCGAACTGTTCCGCACGGCCGCCGCCGACATCGTCGGCTCCTACGGCACCGAGGCCCGGCCCGCCGAGGCCGACCAGGGCGCCCTGGTGGACCGGGTCGGCGCCGCCGTCTCCGACCTCACCGCCGCGACCCTCGCGGGTACCCTGCGCGCGGTCGTCCGCGAGCACTGGGGCGCCGAACTCCCCACCCGCTTCGCCGTCATCGGCATGGGCCGCTTCGGCGGCCATGAACTGGGCTACGGCTCCGACGCCGATGTCGTCTTCGTCCATGAGCCCCGCGACGGCGTCGCCGAGCGGGAGGCCGCGCAGGCCGCGGGCAAGGTCGTCGCCGAGATGCGCCGCCTCCTCCAGCTCCCCAGCTCCGACCCGCCCCTGCTGATCGACGCCGATCTGCGCCCGGAGGGCAAGTCCGGCCCCCTGGTCCGCACCCTGAACTCCTACGCGGCGTACTACCGCCGCTGGTCCCTGGTCTGGGAGTCGCAGGCCCTGCTGCGGGCCGAGCCGGTCGCCGGTGACCCGGAGCTGGGCGCCGACTTCCTCGCCCTCGTCGACCATCTGCGCTACCCGGAAGCGGGCCTCACCGAGGACTCCGTACGGGAGATAAGGCGGCTCAAGGCGCGGATGGAGTCGGAGCGGATGCCGCGCGGCGTCGACCCCAAGCTCCACACCAAGCTGGGCCCCGGGGGTCTCTCCGACGTCGAGTGGACCGTCCAGCTCCTCCAGATGCGGCACGGCGCCCATGAGCCGACCCTGCGCACCACCCGCACCCGCGAGGCCCTCGCCGCCGCCCGCGAGGCCGGCCTCATCACCCCCGAGGACGCCACCACCCTGGACGAGTCCTGGGTCCTGGCCACCCGCGTCCGCAACGCGGTGATGCTGGTGAGAGGCCGCGCGGGCGACACCTTCCCGACGGACACCAGAGAACTGGCCGCCGTGGGCCGCTACCTCGGCTACACCTCGGGCCACGCGGGCGACATGCTGGACGCGTACCGCCGCACGGCCAGGAGGGCGAGAACAGTCGTGGAGCACCTTTTTTACGGGGCTGAGCACTGAGGCTTAGGGGGCGCTGGGGGTACCCCCTCTGGGGGTGGGGGTGCCCCCTCTGGGGGAGAACTGCGCGACCAGCCCCCACCCACCCGCACCCGAAAACGAAACACCCCTAAACCTGCTTGGGAAGCAATACCTTCCCCTCAGGCACCACCCGCGGCAACCGATACGGAAGCGCCCCATACCAAACCCGAGCCACCCCATACCCGAACGCCAGACACGCCATCCCCCCCACCGCGTCCAGCCAGAAATGATTCGCCGTGGCCACAATCACCACCAGCGTCAACACCGGGTACAAAAGCCCCAGCACCCGAACCCACGGCACGGACGCCAACGCGAAGATCGTCAGCCCGCACCACACCGACCAGCCGATATGCATGGACGGCATCGCCGCGTACTGGTTCGACATGTTCTTCAGATCGCCGGACGCCATCGACCCCCAGGTCTGATGGACGAGCACGGTGTCGATGAAATTCACGCCGTTCATCAACCGCGGCGGCGCGAGCGGATACAAGTAGTAACCGAGCAGAGCGATACCCGTCGTCGCGAAAAGCACCGTGCGGGTCGCCGCATATCGCCCCGGATGACTGCGGTAGAGCCACACCAATACACCCAGCGTGACGATGAAATGCAGCGTGGCATAGTAGTAGTTCATGCCGACGATGAGCCAAGTCACGGAATTCACCGCGTGATTCACGGACTGCTCGATCGCGATACCGAGCTGCTGTTCGGCCCGCCAGATCCAGTCCGCGTTCTTCAGCGCCTGTGCCTTCTGCTCGGGCACCGCGTTGCGGATCAGTGAGTAGGTCCAGTAACTCACCGCGATCAGCAGGATCTCGAACCACAGCCGGGGCCGCCGGGGGGTGCGCAACCGCCGCCCGACCCCCCGCAGCCGCTCGCGGAAGCCGCGGGGCGACGCGTCCGCAACGGGCTGCGGAGAGACCTCTGTGCGGTCTTCTCTCGTCGTCACGGTCGTGTCACCCATGGGCACAGAGTCTGCCAGAAAAGACATCCTGGTCCGATCATCCCCTGGTCGGGTTCGCCCCGCATCCTCTACTTCCCAGGGACGATGATCCCCCTGATCAGGCCCTGATCGGGGCGTTGAAGCAACCCTGACCGGACCCCGGTCAGGCCCTGCCGCGCTCCCCGGGCGCCGAGGCCGTCGACCCCCGCACCACCAGCTCCGGCATGAACACGAACTCGCTGTGCGGCGCGGGCGTCCCGCCGATCTCCTCCAGCAGCGTGCGCACCGCGGCCTGGCCCATCGCCGGGACGGGCTTGCGGATGGTGGTGAGCGGCGGATCGGTGAACGCGATCAGCGGGGAGTCGTCGAACCCGACCACCGAGACATCGTCCGGCACCTCCAGGCCCTTCTGCCGTGCGGCCCGGATCGCGCCGAGCGCCATCATGTCGCTGGCGCAGACCACGGCCGTGCAGTCCCGCTCGATCAGCGCGCTCGCCGCGGCCTGACCGCCCTCCAGGGTGTAGAGGGAGTGCTGGATCAGTTCGGCCTCGATGGTCTGCCCCGGCATCCCCAACTGCTCGCGCACCGCCCGTACGAACCCCTCGATCTTGCGCTGCACCGGCACGAACCGCTTCGGCCCGAGCGCCAGCCCGATCCGGGTGTGGCCCAGCGACACCAGATGCGTCACCGCCAGGGTCATCGCGGCCCGGTCGTCGGGGGAGATGAAGGGTGCCTGCACCTTCGGCGAGAACCCGTCGACCAGCACATACGGCACGCCCTGGGCGTGGAGCTGCTCGTAGCGCTGCATATCGGCGGTGGTGTCGGCGTGGAGGCCGGAGACATAGATGATGCCGGAGACCCCTCGGTCGACCAGCATCTCGGTGAGTTCGTCCTCGGTGGATCCGCCGGGGGTCTGGGTGGCGAGCACCGGGGTGTAGCCCTGCCGGGTCAGCGCCTGCCCGATGACCTGCGCCAGCGCCGGGAAGATGGGGTTCTCCAGCTCCGGGGTGATCAGTCCGACGAGTCCGGCGCTGCGCTGCCGCAGCCGGACCGGGCGTTCATAGCCGAGGACGTCCAGCGCGGCGAGCACGGACTGACGGGTGGTGGCGGCGACGCCCGGCTTCCCGTTGAGGACCCGGCTGACGGTCGCCTCGCTCACCCCCGCCTGCGCTGCGATGTCGGCAAGCCGTGTGGTCACGCCTGAGGACTGTACCGGCCGGGTGCCGCCTTGCGCACCGATCGGACGCCGGGCGCGGGCGGTTGCGCGTCCCGGAGCGGGTTGCTGCGGCATGGCGTCCCCTTGAGGTCGTATACGGGCACTGCATGAAAGGTTCGGCAACAGCTTGCAGAGTCTTGCACAACACCGTACGCCCCCGCCCTATACCAGCCACAGAGGGTCTCCTCGTAGCCTCCTCATGGTCTCGTCGTGGGCAACACACGGTCACACGGGGATAACTTCCGTGCCGTCTTGCACTTTTTTTCTGCAAGGTCTTTCGCAACGCTTACATCACTGTTACGTTCACGACGCCCGACGGCGGCAGCAACGACGCGGTCGGCAAGTCGACAGGAGCGGTGGACGGGACCGCCTCTGTAGCACTCGGGCTTTCACCCTCAAGGAGAACTCATGCGGCGTGGCATAGCGGCCACCGCGCTGGCGGCCTCCCTCGCCCTCGCGGCGACGGCCTGCGGCGGGAGCGACAGCGGCGACAGCGGTGACTCGGCGGACGGCCCGGTCACCATCACCTGGTGGGACACCTCGAACGCCACCAACGAGGCGCCGACCTACCAGGAACTGGTCAAGGAGTTCGAGGCCGCCAACGAGGACATCAAGGTCAAGTACGTCAACGTCCCCTTCGACCAGGCGCAGAACAAGTTCGACACCGCCGCCGGTTCCAAGGGTGCCCCCGATGTGCTGCGCTCCGAGGTCGGCTGGACCCCCGCCTTCGCCAAGAAGGGCTTCTTCCTGCCGCTGGACGGCACCGAGGCCCTCGCCGACCAGGCGAAGTTCCAGCCCAGCCTGATCGAGCAGGCCACCTACGAGGACAAGGTCTACGGCGTCCCCTTCACCACGGACACCCTGGCCCTCGTCTACAACAAGAAGCTGTTCGCGGACGCCGGAGTCCAGCCCCCCACCACCTGGGACGAGCTGAAGACGGCCGCCGCCACCATCAAGGAAGAGACCGGCGTCGACGGCTACTGGGGCTCCACCTCCGCCTACTACGCCCAGTCCTTCCTGTACGGCGAGGGCACCGACACCGTCGACGCCACCGCCAAGAAGATCACGGTCACCTCGCCCGAGGCCAAGAAGGGCTACGAGACCTGGAAGAGCCTCTTCGACGGTGAGGGCCTGCGCAAGGCCAACACCACCGCCGAGGCGTACGGCGCCATCCAGGACGCGTTCGTCAACGGCGAGGTCGCCTCGATCATCCAGGGCCCCTGGGAGATCACCAACTTCTACAAGGGCTCCGCGTTCGCCGACAAGAACAACCTCGGCATCGCCACCGTCCCGGCCGGTTCCTCCGGCGAGGCGGGCGCCCCGACCGGCGGCCACAACCTCTCCGTCTACGCGGGCTCCGACGCCTCCCGCCAGGAAGCGGCCCTGAAGTTCGTCAACTTCATGACCTCGGCCAAGGCGCAGGAGACCATCGCCCTGAAGAACTCCACCCTGCCGACCCGCGACGACGCCTACACCGACCAGGTCAAGGCCGACCCCGGGATCGCCGGCTACCAGGGTGTCCTGGCCGCCGCCCAGCCGCGCCCGGCCCTGCCCGAGTACAGCTCCCTGTGGGGTCCGCTGGACGAGGAACTGCTCGCCATCGCCGGTGACAAGAAGTCCCTGGACGAGGGGCTGAGCAGCGCCGAGACCGCCATCGAGAAGCTGGTCCCGGACTTCACCAAGTAAAGCCCGGGTGGCCGCCGGATCTCGCTCCACCACCTCCCCCGCCAGGGGCGAGATCCGGCGGCCACCCGTCTGTGCGCCGCACCCCGGCCCCGCCGCCGCACGGCGGGGCCGGACGGGCCCCACCCCCATGAGCTACCGGCTCTTCGAGCTTTCAGAAGGTGTCGAACCATGACAGTCGCCATCGACCGAGCCACCGGTAAGCGGCTCGGTGACCGCGGGCCCCGCCGCCCACGACCGGACGGACGCCTGCGGCGCAGCTTCCAGAAGTACTGGTACGCCTACGCGATGATCGCCCCGGTGGTCGTCGTGCTCGGCACCATCGTGCTGTATCCGCTGGCCTACGGTTTCTATCTCACCCTCACCGACGCCAACAGCCTCAACACGGCCCGCACCATCGGCGTCAACGAGATCGCGGCGACCTACCAGTTCATCGGACTCGACAACTACGCCGACATCCTCTGGGGCGAGACCGCCTACGACCGCTTCTGGTCCCACTTCGTGTGGACCGTCTTCTGGACGGCGGCCTGTGTCTTCCTGCACTACAGCATCGGTCTCGGCCTCGCCCTGATGCTCAACCAGAAGCTGCGCGGCCGGACCCTCTACCGGCTGCTGCTGGTGCTGCCCTGGGCCGTGCCCACCTTCGTCACCGTTTTCGGCTGGCGCTTCATGCTGGCCGACGCCGGCATCATCAACACCGCGCTCGACGGCCTCGGACTGCCCAGCCCCGCCTGGCTGGAGGACACCTTCTGGCAGCGGTTCGCCGCGATCATGGTCAACACCTGGTGCGGTGTCCCGTTCATGATGGTCTCGCTCCTCGGCGGCCTCCAGTCCATCGACAACACCCTGTACGAGGCGGCCGAGATGGACGGCGCGGGCGCCTGGCAGCGGTTCTGGTACGTCACCGTGCCCGGACTGCGCTCGGTCAGCTCCACCGTGGTGCTCCTCGGTGTGATCTGGACCTTCAACCAGTTCGCGGTGATCTTCCTGCTCTTCGGCAACACCGCGCCCGACGCGCAGATCCTCGTCACCTGGGCCTACCAGCTCGGTTTCGGACAGCAGCCGCGCGACTTCGCGCAGTCCGCCGCCTACGGGATCATCCTGCTGGCCATTCTGATCGTCTTCACCTCCTTCTACCGCCGCTGGCTGAACCGCAATGACCAGCAGCTCGCGATCTGAGGCGGGAGCCCCCATGACCACCACGACGACCGCCCCGCGCCCCGCGCCCCCCACCGAGGACCCCGGCAGCCGCCGCCCCTCCCGCCGCCGCGGCGAGTCCGGCCCGCTCGCCCGCCTCGCCTCCCACGGCATCCTCACCGTGGCCAGCCTGATCGCGGTGTTCCCGGTCGCCTGGCTGGTGTTCCTCTCCCTCGGCCCGGACAAGGACGACTATCTCCGTCCCGGTGGCATCTGGGCCAAGATGACGCTGGCCAACTACACCCATGTCCTGACCGAGACGAACTTCTTCGACTGGCTGAAAAGCTCGCTGATCGTCTCGCTGGGCACCACGGTCATCGGCGTGATGATCGCGGCGACCACCGGATACGCGGTGTCGCGGATGCGGTTCCCCGGGTACAAGAAATTCATGTGGGTACTGCTGGTGACCCAGATGTTCCCGGTCGCCGTCCTCATGGTCCCGATGTATCAGCTCCTCAGCGAACTCCAGCTCATCGACACCTACTTCGGCCTCATCCTGGTGTACTGCTCGACCGCCGTGCCGTACTGCGCCTGGCTGATGAAGGGGTACTTCGACACCATCCCCTTCGAGATCGACGAGGCGGGCCGGGTCGACGGACTCTCGCCGTTCGGCACGTTCCTGCGGCTGATCCTGCCGCTGGCCCGGCCGGGTCTGGCCGTCGCCGCGTTCTACAGCTTCATCACGGCGTTCGGCGAGGTCGCCTTCGCCACCACCTTCCTGCTGGACGACGAGAAGTACACGCTCGCGGTCGGGCTCCAGAGCTTCGTCAGCGAGCACGACGCCCAGCGGAATCTGATGGCGGCGACGGCGGTGCTCGTCGCGATACCGGTCTCCGCGTTCTTCTACCTCGTGCAGAAGAACCTGGTCACCGGGCTCACCGCCGGCGGGACCAAGGGGTGAGGCAGCGCCGCCCCCTCCGCGCCCATTCCCAAGAATCCACGTCACACAAGGACGCCATGACCCCCCAGCACTCCTCAGCGCCGCACACCGCCCTGGCCACCGCCACCCGGCACCGGGACTGGTGGCGGGACGCGGTGATCTACCAGGTCTACCCGCGCAGCTTCGCCGACAGCAACGGCGACGGCATGGGCGATCTGGAAGGCGTACGGTCCCGACTGCCGTATCTGCGCGACCTCGGCGTGGACGCGGTGTGGCTCAGCCCCTTCTACTCCTCGCCGCAGGCCGACGCCGGGTACGACGTGGCCGACTACCGGGCCGTCGACCCGATGTTCGGCACCCTGCTGGACGCCGACGCCCTGATCCGGGACGCCCACGGGCACGGCCTGCGCATCATCGTCGACCTGGTGCCCAACCACTCCTCCGACCAGCACGAGTGGTTCAAGCGCGCCCTCGCCGACGGCCCCGGCTCCCCCCTGCGCGACCGCTACCACTTCCGCCCCGGAAAGGGCGAGAACGGCGAACTGCCGCCCAACGACTGGGAGTCCATCTTCGGCGGCCCGGCCTGGACCAGGGTCGAGGACGGCGAGTGGTACCTCCACCTCTTCGCCCCCGAGCAGCCCGACTTCAACTGGGACCACCCGGCCGTCGGCGACGAGTTCCGCTCGATCCTGCGCTTCTGGCTGGACATGGGCGTCGACGGCTTCCGGATCGATGTCGCCCACGGCCTGGTGAAGGCGGAAGGGCTCCCCGACCTGGGATCCCATGATCAGCTGAAGCTGCTGGGCAACGATGTCATGCCGTTCTTCGATCAGGACGGTGTCCACGCCATCTACCGCCAGTGGCGGACGATCCTCGACGAGTACGCCGGGGAGCGCATCTTCGTCGCCGAAGCCTGGACCCCGACCGTCGAGCGCACCGCGAACTACGTCCGTCCCGACGAACTTCACCAGGCGTTCAACTTCCAGTACCTCAGCACCGCCTGGGACGCCGGGGAGCTGCGGTCGGTCATCGACGCGACCCTGGAGGCGATGCGCCCGGTCGGCGCCCCCGCCACCTGGGTGCTCTCCAACCACGATGTCACCCGGCACGCCACCCGCTTCGCCAACCCGCCCGGCCTCGGCACCCAGATCCGCACCGCCGGTGACCGCGCCCTCGGCCTCAGACGCGCCCGCGCCGCCAGCCTCCTGATGCTGGCCCTGCCCGGCTCGGCCTATGTCTACCAGGGCGAGGAACTCGGTCTGCCGGACGTGGTCGACCTGCCCGACGACGTGCGCCAGGACCCGGCGTACTTCCGGGGCGAGGGCCAGGACGGCTTCCGGGACGGCTGCCGGGTGCCGATCCCCTGGACCCGCACCGGCCCGGCGTACGGCTTCGGCGGCGGGGGCAGCTGGCTGCCGCAGCCGGAGGGCTGGGGCGAGCTGAGCATCGAGGCGCAGACCGGCGTCCCGGGTTCGACCCTGGAGCTGTACCGCTCGGCGCTGGCGCTGCGCCGCGCCGACCGGGATCTCGGCGCCGGGGAGGCGGTGGAGTGGCTGCGGTCGCCCGAGGGGGTGCTCGCGTTCCGGCGCGGCGGCTTCGTCTGCGTCGCCAACACCACCACCGAGTCGGTGACCGTCCCGGCGTACGGCCCGCTGCTGCTGACCAGCGATGAGGTGAGCGAGGCGGACGGCGAGACGAAGGTGCCGGGCGACACGACGGTGTGGTTCGGAACACCGACCGAGTAAGCCGTAGAAATCAGGTCGTAGCAATCAGGTCGTAGAACTCCTCGTCCCAACTTCCGTCGGCCCGCTGCCCTTTTGGACAGCGGGCCTCTACTATCTGGCCACTGCAAGTCTTTGTGACGACTTGCAGAAACCCCCTTCAACGGTGAAGGACCCCCACATGGCCAGCAGAATCGTTTCCGGAGGCGCACTCGCCATCGCGCTAGCCGCCGCCGGAGCACTCCTCACCCCCACCGGCACCGCCCAGGCCGCCCCGCCCGGCACCAAGGACGTCACCGCCGTCCTCTTCGAGTGGAACTTCGCCTCCGTCGCCCGCGAGTGCACCAGTCGCCTCGGCCCGGCAGGCTACGGCTATGTCCAGGTCTCCCCGCCCGCCGAGCACATCCAGGGCGCCCAGTGGTGGACCTCGTACCAGCCGGTCAGCTACAAGATCGCCGGACGGCTCGGCGACCGCACCGCCTTCCAGAACATGGTGAACACCTGCCACGCGGCCGGGGTGAAGGTGGTGGTCGACAGCGTCATCAACCACATGTCGGCGGGCAGCGGCACCGGCACCGGAGGCTCGACCTACAGCAAGTACACCTACCCCGGCCTGTACTCCTCCTACGACTTCGACAACTGCACCGCCCAGATCACCAACTACCAGGACCGCTGGAACGTCCAGCAGTGCGAGCTGGTCGGCCTCGCCGACCTCGACACCGGCGAGGAGTACGTCCGAGGCGCGATCGCCCGCTACCTCAACGACCTGCTCTCCCTCGGCGTGGACGGCTTCCGTATCGACGCCGCCAAGCACATGCCCGCCGCCGACCTCGCGAACATCAAGTCCCGGCTCACCAACCCCGCCGCCTACTGGAAGCAGGAGGTCATCTACGGCGCCGGGGAGGCCGTCCAGCCCGGCGAGTACACCGGCACCGGGGACGTCCAGGAGTTCCGCTACGCCTACGACCTCAAGCGGGTTTTCAACAACGAGAACCTCGCCTATCTCCGCAACTACGGCGAGGGCTGGGGCTACCTCGGCAGCGGGACCGCCGGGGTCTTCGTCGACAACCACGACACCGAGCGCAACGGCTCCACCCTCAGCTACAAGGACAACGCGAACTACACCCTGGCGAACGTCTTCATGCTGGCCTGGCCCTACGGGGCGCCCGACATCAACTCCGGGTACGAGTTCTCCGACCATGACGCCGGGCCGCCGAACAACGGCCAGGTCAACGCCTGCTGGCAGAACGGCTGGAAGTGCCAGCACGCCTGGCCCGAGATCGAGCGCATGGTCGCCTTCCGCAACGCCACCCGGGGCCAGGCGGTCACCAACTGGTGGGACAACGGGGCGGACGCCATAGCCTTCGGCCGGGGCAACCGGGGCTTCGTCGCCCTCAACCACGAATCCGGCGCCCTGACCCGCACGTACCAGACCTCACTGCCGGCCGGGACGTACTGCAACGTCCAGAACAACACGACGGTGACGGTGAACGGCTCCGGCCAGCTCACGGCGACCCTGGGCTCCAACACCGCGCTGGCGATCCACGCGGGGAAGAACACCTGCTGATCAGGTGCACGGTGGGGGGTGTCGGGCGGGCCGCCGTGACATCGTGCACCCATGACCCGCACGACACCTCCACCCGCCATCCATGTCCGCCCCGCCACGGTCTTCGAGGACGTCCGAGCGGTCGTCGGCCCGAAGTCGCCGACCGCCACGGTCTGCTGGTGCCTGAGCTACCGGATCCCCTCCAAGCTCAACCAGGAACTGAAGGGCCCGGCCCGGGGCGAGTACATGGCCGAACTGTGCCGCGAGGACCCGCCGCCGGGCGTGATCGCGTACGACGGTGACGAGCCGGTCGGCTGGGCGGCGGTGGCGCCCCGCTCCTCCACCACCTTCGCCCGCAACCGCAAGATCCCGCATGTCGATGAGCTGCCGGTGTGGTCGCTGTGGTGCATCCGGGTCCGCCCCGGCAACCGGGGGCGGGGTATCTCCCATCACCTCATCGAGGGCGCGGTGGCCTTCGCCCGGGAGCGGGGCGCCCCGGCGATCGAGGCGTACCCCCTCGACAACGGGGACGCCAAGGTCGACCTGACGATGGCCTACCCCGGCCTGCGCAAGAACTTCGAACGCGCGGGCTTCACCCACGCCGCGGACACGACGTCCGTACTGTCCGGCCATCCCCGGGTGCTGATGCGGCTGGACCTGACCTGAGGGGTGCGTGGAGGCTCCGGAGGTTCAGGGTGCTGGGCGCGGGAAGCTCCGGAGGCTCAGGGTGCTTGGCGGGGGAAACTCCGGAGGCTCAGGGTGTTGGGCGCGGGAAGCTCCGCAGGTTCAGCGTGCTCGGCGCCGGGAGCGGCTCGCGGGCCGTCTCGGCGCGGAACGACTGGAGCAGATAGGCGACCAGGCGGCGGGAGGCGGCGTGGTCGCCGGGGAGCGCGCCGACCAGACCGCAGTGCGACACCAGGGCGACGGTCAGGTCGGAGGGGTGGAAGTCGGCGCGTAGCGCGCCCGCGCCCTGTGCCCGGCGCACCAGCGTCAGCAGATCCCGCTCGGCCCGCTCCCGCACCCCGGCGTGCTCGCGGGAGGAGGCAGGGAAGGCGGCGGCGAACGCGGCCGGGAACCCCCGTTCCTCCCGTTGCAGGGCGCAGACCGTCTCGAACAGATGCCGGAAGCCGCGCCAGGGGTCGGGGTCGGCGAGCGCGTCGGTGAGGGCTCCCGCGCAGGCGTCCATCTGCTGCGCGAACGCGGCCCGCACCAGGTCGTCCCGGGTGGGGAAGCGCCGGTACAGGGTGGCCACGCCGACCCCCGCCCGCCGGGCGACGGTCGCCATGGGGGCGTCGATGCCGTGCTCGGCGAAGACCGCGCGGGCGGCGGAGAGGATGCGCTGCCGATTGCGCTCGGCGTCCGCCCGCAACCCGCGCGCACCCGAGGCCCGCGAAGAACCCGCGATCCGAGAGGAACCCGCGATCCGCGAAGAACCTGCGATCCGCGAAGAACCCGCGATCCGCGAAGAACCCGCGATCCGAGAGGAATCCACCACCACTGTCTCTCACCTCCGGCTCAACCGGACGATCTCGTCCATTTCCCACCCTACGCTCGGCCTTCCGCCGCCCCCTCCTCCCCGCCGAAGGTGAGAACAGAACGATGAACGCCGACACTCCCCGCACCATGAAAGCCGTGCTCTTCGACCGCTTCGGCGGCCCCGAGGTGCTGTACGTGGGCCGGGTGCCGTGCCCGGAGCCCGCGCCCGGCGAGGTGCTCGTCCGGGTCCGCGCGTTCAGCGTCAACGGGGGTGAGCTGCTGGCCCGCTCCGGCGGAGCCCGCCTCCTCACCGGCCGCAGCTTCCCGCAGCGCACCGGGCTGGACTTCACCGGCGAGGTCGCCGCGCTGGGACCCGGCACGACCGGGGTCGGGCCCGGCGACCGGGTGTGGGGCGGGCTGCCCCGGGGCTCCTTCGGCAGCGCGGCCGAGTATGTGACCGTAGCGGCGGAGCGGCTCGGCCGGGTCCCGGACGGCCTCGACCTCGTCGCCGCCGCAGCGCTGCCCGCGACGGGCACCACGGCCGTCACCGCCCTGCGCGACAAGGCCGTATTGCGCCCCGGCGAACGCCTGCTCGTCCGGGGCGCGGCGGGCGGCGTCGGCAACGCGGCGGTCCAGCTCGGCAAGGGGTACGGCGCGGAGGTCACCGCGCTGGCGCGGGGTGCCAATCTCGACTTCGTGCGCGGGCTGGGCGCGGATCATGCCGTCGACCACCGGACGGTGTCCGCGACGGAGCTGGGCCGGTTCGATGTCGTCCTGGACACGGTCGGGACGGATCTGCGGAGGTACCGGCGGCTGCTGGCACCCGGGGGGCGGATGGTCACCGTCGCCCTCGACGCCCACCACCTCGCCGCCTGGCTCGGCACGGTGGCCTCCAGCGCCGTTCACGGCCGGGGCCGGATCCGGTTCTTCAGCGGGAACCCCGGGCGGGCGCTCTTCGACGCGGTGGCCCGGGAGGCGGGGGAGGGGCGGTTGCGTCCGGCCGTGGACAGGGTGTTCCCCCTGGCGGAGACGGGGGCGGCGCACCGGGCGCTGGAGGGGGGTGGGGTGCGGGGGAAGTATGTGGTGCGGGTGGATTAGATGTCAGGTCACCCGGTGCGGCCCTCGCCACGGCACCAAGATGGGCCGTCCATCCGGACGGCCCATCCGCGGTGATGGCGGTTCACCGCCGGGTGTGGTCAGGCATGAACGACCGCGGGGAAAGCCTTGGTCGTGTCGATGTAGTACTTGCGGATCAGCGGGCCGAAGCCGGTGTCCGTGCTGCCGAGCATCATCGCCTTGATGATCTCCAGGCTCTTCGTGGCGGTGAAGTCCTTCGGCTCCGTCTCGGTCTTGGTCCCGCCGAAGACCAAGGTCTCCCAGGTGTCCCGGGACTCCTTCGTGGCGCTGACGTCCGGGTCGAAGCCCAGGTAGTAGGTGCCTTTGCCGGTCTCCTGCCCGACGGCCAGGAAGACGATCACATGGAATCCGGTGCCGAGGTCGTTGAGGAACCTGCTCTTGGCTCCGCCCACGTGTCCGGTCGAACCGTAGACGTACACGGCTCGGTCGGCCTTCAGGGCCTTGTCGATGGCGGTCCACTTGCCGGAGACGTTGAAGGCCACCGAGAGGTCGCTGGGCTTGAGCAGGCCCCCGGTCCCGGGGCTCAGCAGACCGCCGACCGTTTCGGCGCGCACCCTGCAGTTGTTGTCCATCATCTTCGTGAACTTGGAATCGGTCGGCATCTGGAGCCAACAGCTGAGGCGGCCGATGGCGGTGGTGGCTGTCGTCCCGTCCACCGCCGTCGAGATCCGCGATCTGATGTCACTGAGCGCAGGTTCGGTCGTGTCGCCGGTTTGCACGTATGCCTGATCGACCATGAAATATCCCCCTAAATTCTGGCTCCCCTGGGCGCACCACTATGGCGCACGGGGCGTGCGCAGGGAAGGGTGGAGGGTGAAGATCGAGGACGGGTGACGCATCGTCAATTGTGGTATTTGCGGTGCGAGTTGGGGGCAGCGGCGGTCGTCGGTGGCCGGACGGTCGGGGTCCGTTCTCCGGACCGGCCGGCCGGGATCTCGCTCGTCCCCAGGTGGGCGAAGGCGGTCGTGGGCCTTGTCCGGCCAACGCCGGAATCGAGGAAGGGGAGCCCTGGCGGGCTCCCCTTGGGTTGCTGCGGTGCGGTGGCGAATGCTTTGGCTAGATGAGGTCGCGCTTGACTCCGTCGACAAAGGCGGCCCAGGAGGCGCTGGGGAACACGAAGGCGCCGAGGATGGGGGCCTTGCTGTCACGGACGGCGGTGGAGTGGTCGGCGAGGGGGAGGGTCTCCACGCACTGGGCGTTGCCTCCCTCGCTGTAGCTGCTCTTCGTCCAGCCGTGGGGCGGGAGGTCGGTGCGAATCATCCGAGATGGCCGGTCTTGAGGGCCTGCACGAACACGCCGAAGGCGTCGGCGGACGCCGGGACGAATCCCCGGGTGCGGTCCTTCGAGTCACGGTAGGCAGTGATCCCGGGGACGGCGGCGACTTCTACGCAGTTGTTGCCGCCACCGGAATAGGTGCTCTTGGTGAACACGGCGGTGCTGAGGTCGCTCTGAGGTGACATCCGTTCCGCTCCCCGTGTCGATTGGTCGGAATCTCCATCGTTCCCCAGGCGGACGGAGGCTGTCATGAGCCACTGTTCGGCCAACAGCGAGAACGACGATGGGGAGCCCGGAGGACCCCCCATCAGTTACTTCGGTGTGCCTTCTCAGGCAACGTCATTCTTGACGCTCTCTATGAAGATCCCCCAGGCGGTCGACGGGAAGGTGAACGCGCCGAGCCCCCGGTCCTTGGAGTCACCGACGGCGATGAGGCCGTCCCAGGTGGGCTGGGTCTCCAGGCACTGGTCATGGGTGTCACCGCTGTAGCTCGACTTGCTCCACAGGCTGACAGGAAGGTCGTGGCGCATCATCGGTCATGCCTCACTACTTGGCGTCATGGTCTCGCGCGATCCTGGAGATCAGCTCCATGGATTGCCGTGACGATAGAGCGGCAGCCCGGATGTGGTCAAAGGACCTCCGGTAAGCCTCAACAGGGCTGCCTTCCTCCAAGTAGAGCGCTCCTTCGAGATATTCAAGACCTACTACATCCAGCTCCATCGGATCGGGATAGCTGTAGATCGTGAACGGTCCCTCGAAACCGGCGTAGGGACCCTGCGAGTAGGGGACGATCTGCACGCCCACTCCCGGCCGACCGGCCGCGTCAACGAGGTGTCGCAGTTGCTGGGACATGACCCGAGGACTGCCGACCTCGCGGTGAAGCACGGCTTCATCGAGCACGCAGACGTACTGAGGCGCCTCGGGGCGGTCGAAGATGGCCTGCCGCTCCATACGGAAGTTGACGCTGGTTTCAATCTCCAGGTCGGGAGTGTGGCGGCCGGAGCCGCGGATGACGGCCTCGGCGTACTCCCGCGTCTGTAGGAGTCCCGGTATCACCATGGTGTGGAACGCGTAGATCCGTACCGCGTCGGTCTCCAGGGCGAGGCGCTGCTGGAAGTCGGGGCTGAGGACGTCGCTGTACTGCTGCCACCAGCTCTTCTTCCTGCTCTCCCGTGCCAGGGTGAGCAACGCGGTGACCACTCGCTCGTCCGCCACGGAATAGAGCTTGCACAGCTCCTTGATCTCCAGGGGCCTGATGCCCTGGCGCCCGTTCTCTATGCGGGAGATCTTCGTCTTGTCGCCGTCGATCGCCGCCCCGGCATCGTCCATGCCGACCTTGGCGGCCTCGCGGAGCCGCCTCAGTTCAGAACCGAGTTTGCGTCGCCGCACTGTCGGGCGCGGATGCGCTGCCACGTTCACTCCTCCACCACTGGCGATGTACGTGGCCAGTGTGCCGGAAGCCAGGTCCTCCAACGCCACCCTTCGGCAAGACCGTTGGTCCGCCTCTCGGAAATCTGCAACGTTGCAACCGGTTGAGTTGCAGTCACTCCTCATGGTCGTGCACTCTATTGGAGAAGGACTTGGTGCACGGTCCAACTCGGTTGCGTGGCACAGGTGTTTGCATGGGCGGACGCCTCGCCGTCAAGGAGGTCGGATGCACACGGGAACGGTCGAGCCGCCCCCCAGCGCCCGCTGGAATCTCGGTTCTCTGAACCCCCAGCGCGTGACACGCGTCCGTCGCGACGCCCGTCGGCGGATCAGCGGTTGGGGCTACGACGCGGACGACGCCGAACTGGTCGTGTCGGAGCTGCTCGCGAACGTCATCCGGCACGCGGGCGGCCGGTGCGTCCTCACGGTGGCGGTCCGGGATCGCGAGATCCTTGTCGTCTGCGCCGACCGGTGCTCCCGACGCCCCGCACTCCAGGAGTCGGACTGGGAGAGTTGCACCGGTCGTGGCCTTCACCTCATCGCTGAGGTCTCCGTTGCCTGGGGCTGCGAGCCGGTGAGCGGCGGAAAGCGCGTGTGGGTCCGGCTGCGGGGAATCCTCGTACCGCCGCCGAAGGCCCCCGCCCAGGAGGCCCTGGGGCACGCCTTACGCGGCGAAGGTGTGCTGTGACGAAGTGCCGGACCGGTCGTTGGACACCTCATCACCAGCCAACTTACCGAGGAGACGTGGCGTTCATGGCCGCCATCTGCCCCAATTGCCATCATCCGGAGGCAATCGCGTATCTCGTCAACGATGAGGGGATCCACCCCTTCCCCTGCCTGGAGTGCAACTACGGCACGACCCACTCCCGGCACCAGGTGATCCTCTCGGGTGCCGCAGCCTGCGGTACCGCAGGCTGTCGCGGCTCGGTGGCCGACGAGTACACGTACAACGCCAAGGGGCGCTTGATCCGGCTGAGTCGGCAGCGGTGCCGACTCTGCGGAGGACATCAGACAAGGGAGGTCAGCTATGCCAGAAGTCCGGCAAAACGTCCCGTGCCCGACCCCCGGCTGTAGTGGATCGCGGGCCGATGTCTACCTCACGGACGACGACGGCAACATCATCGCCCGCACCGGAAGTGAACCGTGTGGCGTCTGCGGTAACTGACGGCGACTGACCGGGCCTTGCCCGCCCCCTTCCCCAGGACGACAGCCAACGCCCCCACCCGCACCTCCCTCTGAAACTTCTTTCCCCTCCTTGCAGAAGTCTTGCAGCAACCCTTTCTTCACAGATACGGTCACGCGAACGCCCGGCACCGCAGCCGCGCCCCGCCGGACAGGCCGGCCAGCAAGCGCCCCAAGGTGCCCCCCGAGGCGCCCCAAGGCGCCCCAGAGCCGCCCGCCGTAGCCGCAAGGAAGCGCAAGGAGTCCACGCCCGTGAGAACGAGAGGCCCGGCGCCCCGCACGCGCCGCACCACCCCCGGCGGGAGACGCACCGCCGCGGTCGCCGTCACCGCCCTCGCCGCCACCCTCCTCACCCCGCTCGCGGCACGGGCGGACAGCCCGCCCCCACCCCCGTCCGACAAGAAACTCGCCGCCGAACCCACCCGCCACGACCTCACCCGCGAGCAGTTCTACTTCGTGCTCCCGGACCGGTTCGCCAACGGCGACAAGGGCAATGACCGCGGCGGACTGACCGGCACCCGGCTGGCCACCGGCTACGACCCCACCGACAAGGGCTTCTACCAGGGCGGCGACCTCAAGGGCCTCACCCAGAAGCTGGACTACATCAAGGGCATGGGCACCACCGCCATCTGGATGGCGCCCATCTTCAAGAACCAGCCCGTGCAGGGCGTCGGCGCCGACGCCTCCGCCGGGTACCACGGCTACTGGATCACCGACTTCACCCAGGTCGACCCGCACTTCGGGACCAACAAGGACCTGGAGACCCTGATCGACAAGGCCCACGACAAGGGCATGAAGGTCTTCTTCGACGTCATCACCAACCACACCGCCGACGTGGTCGACTACGAGGAGAAGTCCTACAACTACCTCTCCAAGGGCGCGTTCCCGTACCTCACCAAGGACGGCCGGCCCTTCGACGACGCCGATTACGCGGACGGTAAGAAGAAGTTCCCCGCCGTCGACAACGACTCCTTCCCCCGCACCCCCACCGTCCCCGCCGCCAAGAAGAACCTCAAGATTCCCTCCTGGCTCAACGACCCCACCATGTACCACAACCGGGGTGACTCCACCTGGGCCGGAGAGTCCGCCACCTACGGCGACTTCGTCGGCCTGGACGATCTGTGGACCGAGCGGCCCGAGGTCGTCAAGGGCATGGAGAAGATCTACCAGCGCTGGGTCAAGGACTTCGACATCGACGGCTTCCGGATCGACACCGTGAAGCACGTCAACATGGAGTTCTGGACCCAGTGGGCCACCTCCCTGGACGCCTACGCGGCCAAGCAGGGCCGGGACGACTTCTTCATGTTCGGCGAGGTCTACTCCGCCGACACCTCCATCACGGCCCCCTATGTCACCGAGGGCAAGCTCGACTCCACCCTCGACTTCCCCTTCCAGGACGCGGCCCGCGTCTACGCCTCCCAGGGCGGCAGCGCCCAGAGCCTCGCCTCGGTCTTCGGCGACGACTACAAGTACACGACCGGCATAGCCAACGCGTACGAGTCCGTCACCTTCCTCGGCAACCACGACATGGGCCGGATGGGCACCTTCCTCAAGCAGGACGACCCCGGCGCCACCGACGCCGAACTCCTCCAGAAGGCCAGGCTCACCAATGAGCTGATGTTCCTCAACCGCGGCAACCCGGTCATCTACTACGGCGACGAACAGGGCTTCACCGGCAACGGCGGTGACAAGGACGCCCGCCAGACCCTCTTCGCCTCCCAGGTCCAGGACTACCTGGACGACGACCTCCTCGGCACCGACCGCACCCACGCCACCGACTCCTACGACACCAGGGCCCCGCTCTACCGGCAGATCGGCGAACTCGCCGCCCTCCGCAAGGCGCACCCCGCCCTCGCCGACGGCATCCAGACCGAGCGCTTCGCCGCCGACGGCCCCGGCGTCTACGCCGCCTCCCGCACCGACGCCAAGTCCGGCACCGAGTACGTCGTCGGCTTCAACAACGCCGACGAGCCGAAGACCGTGACCTTCCCGGTCGGGTCCCGGACCATGACGTACAAGGGGCTGTACGGGACCACCGCCTCCGCCACCTCGACCGGGGACGGCCGCCTGACCGTCACCGTCCCGGCCGGGGCGTCCGTCGTCCTCAAGGCGAGCGGCAGGCCCGCCGCCCCCGCCGCCGCGCCCTCCGTCACCCTCAAGGCCCCCGCCCCCGGCGCCACCGGCACCGTGGAGCTGACCGCCGATGTCTCCGGCGGCGGCCTCAACCGGGTCGTCTTCGCCGCGCAGACCGGCAACGGCAAGTGGCAGACCCTCGGCACCGCCGACCACGCCCCCTACAAGGTCACCCACACCGTCCCCAAGGACACCCGCCCCGGTACCGCCCTGCGCTACAAGGCCGTCGTGGTCGACGCCTCCGGCCGGACCGCGAGCGCCACCGCCGCCTCCACCACCGGCACCCCGCCCGTGGTGAACCCCCCGACCGCCACCTCCCGCGACTACGCGATCGTCCACTACAAGCGGCCCGACGGGAACTACCAGGACTGGGGCGTCTACGCCTGGGGCGATCTCGCCGACGGCGAGTCCACCACCTGGCCCGACAGCCACCCCTTCACCGGCCGTGACGCGTACGGCGCCTTCGCCTACATCAAGCTCAAGCCCGGCGCGACCAATGTGGGATTCCTGGTCATCGACAAGGACGGAAACAAGGACGTCTCTGTCGATCGTTCCATCGATGTGAGTGAGACCGGGGAGATCTGGATCGAGCAGGGCAAGCCGGAGGTCGTCACCGAGCGGCCCGAGTACCCCGCCCAGGACAAGACCAAGGCCGTCTTCCACTACAACCGCGCGGATGGCAACTACGACGGCTGGGGGCTGCACGTCTGGTCCGGCGCCGCCCAGCCCACCGACTGGGCCCGGCCCCTGATGCCGGTCCGCATGGACTCCTACGGGGCCGTCTACGAGGTGCCGCTCGCCGAGGGCGCCACCAGCCTCAGCTACATCCTCCACCGGGGCGACGAGAAGGATCTGCCGAACGACCAGGCGCTCGATCTGACCGCCAACGGGCATGAGGTGTGGATGCTCAACGGGCAGGAGAAGTATCTGCTGCCGCAGGCCGCCGGGTCCGCCGCCGCCCTCGACCTCACCACATCCAAGGCCCTCTGGATCGACCGGGACACCGTCGTCTGGAACGCCGCCGACACCGCCGCCTCCACCCAGCTCCTCACCTCCCGCACCGGCTCCATCAAGGCCGAGGGAGGGGTCCTCACCGGCACCGACACCAAGGTGCTGCGGCTGAGGAAGAGCGCCCTCACCGACGCCCAGAAGGCCGAGTTCCCGCACCTCAAGGACTCCACCGCCTGGTCCGTCGACCCCCGCGACCGCGACAACCACCGTATCCGCGAGGCCCTGCGCGGTCAGGTCGTCGCCGCCCAGCGCAACGCCTCCGGCGCCGCCCTCGCCGCCACCGGCGTCCAGCTCGCCGGCGTCCTGGACGACCTCTACAACGCCACCGGGGCCAGCCTCGGCCCGGTCTTCCGCCATGGCCGCCCCAGCCTCGCCGTCTGGGCCCCGACCGCCCAGTCCGTCGCCCTCGAACTGGACGGCCGGACCCACCCCATGCGCCGCGACGACACCACCGGCGTCTGGTCCGTCACCGGCTCACCCTCCTGGAAGAACAAGCCCTACCGGTACGTCGTCCAGGTCTGGGCGCCCAGCGTCCGCCAGGTCGTCACCAACAAGGTCACCGACCCCTACTCGCTCGCCCTGACCGCCGACTCCGAGCGCAGCCTCGTCGTCGACCTGGGGGACCGCTCCCTCCAGCCGCGCGGCTGGACCACCCTGAAGAAGCCCGCGGCCGTCCCCCTCAAGGACGCCCAGATCCAGGAACTCCACATCCGCGACTTCTCCGTCGCCGACCGCACCGCCGACCACCCCGGCACCTACCGCGCCTTCACCGACAAGGACAGCGACGGCTCCAAGCACCTCAAGAAGCTCGCCGAGGCAGGCACCTCCTACGTCCATCTGCTGCCCGCCTTCGACATCGCGACCATCCCCGAGCGCCGCGAGGACCAGGCCACCGTGGGCTGCGATCTCGCCGCCCTGCCCGCCGACTCCGAGCGGCAGCAGGAGTGCGTGAGCGAGATCGCCGCCAAGGACGCCTACAACTGGGGGTACGACCCGTACCACTACACGGTCCCCGAGGGCTCCTACGCCACCGACCCCGACGGCACCGCCCGCACGGTCCAGTTCCGCGAGATGGTGAAAGCGTTGAACGAGGACGGCCTCGGGGTCGTCATGGACGTCGTCTACAACCACACCGCCGCCTCCGGCCAGGCCAAGACCTCCGTCCTGGACCGGATCGTCCCCGGCTACTACCAGCGGCTCCTGGCGGACGGCTCCGTCGCCAACAGCACCTGCTGCGCCAACACCGCGCCCGAGAACGCCATGATGGGCAAGCTGGTCGTGGACTCGGTGGTCACCTGGGCCCGGGAGTACAAGGTCGACGGCTTCCGCTTCGACCTCATGGGTCACCACCCCAAGGCCAATATGCTCGCCGTCCGCAAGGCCCTGGACGGCCTGACCCTCGCCAAGGACGGCGTCGACGGCAAGAAGATCATCCTGTACGGCGAGGGCTGGAACTTCGGCGAGATCGCCGACGACGCCCGCTTCGAGCAGGCCACCCAGAAGAACATGGCCGGTACCGGCATCGCCACCTTCTCCGACCGGGCCCGCGACGCGGTGCGCGGCGGCGGCCCCTTCGACGAGGACCCCGGCGTCCAGGGCTTCGCCTCCGGCCTCTACACCGAGCCCAACCCGGCCGCCGACAACGGCACCCCCGCCGAGCAGAAGGCCCGCCTGCTGCACTACCAGGACCTCATCAAGGTCGGCCTGTCCGGCAACCTCGCCGGGTACCGCTTCACCGACACGGCGGGCAAGGACGTCAAGGGCTCGGAGGTCGACTACAACGGGGCGCCCGCCGGATACGCGGCGGCCCCCGGCGACGCCCTCGCCTACGCCGACGCCCATGACAACGAGACCCTCTTCGACGCCCTCGCCTTCAAGCTCCCCGCCTCGGTGAGCGCCGACGACCGGTCCCGGATGCAGGTCCTCGCCATGGCCACGGCCACCCTCTCCCAGGGCCCGGCCCTCTCCCAGGCGGGCACCGACCTGCTCCGCTCCAAGTCCCTGGACCGCAACTCCTACGACAGCGGCGACTGGTTCAACGCCATCCACTGGAACTGCGCCGACGGCAACGGCTTCGGCCGGGGCCTGCCGCCCGCCGCCGACAACCAGCCCAAGTGGCCCTACGCCAAGCCGCTGCTGACCTCGGTCGGCGTGGGCTGCGAGCAGATCACCTCGGCCTCCGCCGCCTACCAGGACCTGCTGCGCATCCGCACCACCGAGGCGGACTTCTCCCTCGGCACCGCCACCGCCGTCCAGCAGAAGCTCTCCTTCCCGCTGTCCGGCACGGACGAGACGCCCGGCGTGATCACCATGCGCCTCGGTGATCTGGTGGTCGTCTTCAACGCCACCCCCGACACCCAGGAGCAGCGCGTCCCCGCCCTCGCCGGGCAGGACCACCGCCTCCACCCCGTCCAGGCGTCCGGCACGGACCCGGTGGTCAAGAGGGCCGCGTACGACCGGGAGAACGGCACGTTCTCGGTACCGCCGAGGACCGTCGCCGTGTTCACCGGATGACACGGCCCAAGCGGCGCAGGGGGCACTGGATCCACCGGTGCCCCCGTCCGCCGTATCCGCCCTAGGACGCCAGCGCGATCAGCCGGGCCACCAGGTCGGTGAACGGGCCGTCGGAGGGTTCGCCCTTCAGGGCCCGGCGCATCAGCGCCGCCATCTCCTCGTCGTGGGCCGCGCTCACCGCCGCCAGCGCGGCGAAGTCATGGACGAGCTGGACCTCCAGCTCCTCGCGCGGGATGCGGCGGCCGTCCAGCCAGATCAGGGCGGTGGACTCGGCCAGCGACACCCAGGACCGGACCACCAGCTCCAGCCGCGCGGGCGGATCGGTGACCCCGAGATGCGCCAGGATCTGCTCATAGGCGGCCTGCCGTACGGAGTCGATCAGCGCGTTGGTGGTGGAGGAGCCGACCGCCGGGCCGCCCCGCATCAGGGCGGAGAACCCGGGGCCGTGGTCGTCCACGAAGTCGAAGTAGCGGCGCATCACCCGCAGCAGCCGGGCGCCCAGCGGCCCCTCGTGCGGCTCCACGAACCGGTCCGCGAGATCGTCCGAGGCCCGCTTCAACGCCGCCTCGTACAGGCTGAGTTTGCCGGGGAAGTAGTGGTAGACGAGGGGACGGGAGATCCCTGCCGCCGACGCTATCTCGTCGATCGAGACCTCGTCGGGCGAGCGTCGGCTGAACAGTTCGAGCGCGACGCCGATCAACTGCTGACGCCGCTCCTCGACACCCATTCGACGGCGAACCCCGGTAGACATACGAACACCTTACCGATCGGTTCCGGCCGTGAACGGCCAGGTTCGACCAAGAGTGATGCATACCGTCGTCCGGCGGTGCGCCGTCTCACAGGTCCAGCGCCAGCCGCTCCCCGCGCGCCCGCGACACACAGAGCAGCATTGAGCCGTCCCGCTCCCCGTCCGTGAGCAGCTCGTCCCGGTGGTCCACCTCACCCGCCAGCACCCGCTGTTGGCAGGTCCCGCAGAAACCCTGCTCGCAGGAGTACGGGAGATCCGGCAGCGCGGCCCGGACCGCCGCCAGCGCCGTGGTCCCGGCCGGGACCTCCACCGTCCGCCCGCTGCGCCGCAGTTCCACCGTGAAGGCCGCGCCCTCCCCGGCCGAGGCGCGCGGCGCGAACCGCTCCAGCCGCACCCCCGGGAACCGCTCCGCCACCGCCGCCATCAGCCCCTCCGGGCCGCAGCAGTACACCACCGCCCCGTCCCCGGCCCCGGCCGCCAGCGCGTCCAGATCCGGCCGCCCCGACTCGTCCCCCGCCACCACCGTCACCCGGTCCGGCCCCAGCCGCTCGACCTCCGCCAGGAACGGCATCGACGCCCGCGACCGCCCGCAGTACAGCAGCCGCCACCGCGTCCCCTCCGGCAGCGCCCGCACCATCGGCAGCAGCGGGGTGATCCCGATCCCGCCCGCCACGAACACATACTCCGCCGCCCCCGCCACCAGCGGGAACCGATTGCGCGGCCCCCGCACCTCCACCTCCGTGCCCGGCGCCAGCCCCTCGTGCACCTCCCACGACCCACCCCGCCCGTCCGCCACCAGCCGCGCCGCGACCGTGTACGCCGAGGTGTCCGCCGGGTCCCCGCACAGCGAGTACTGCCGCACCAGACCGGACGGCAGCATCAGATCCAGATGCGCCCCGGGCTCCCAGCGCGGCAACTCCCCCCGCCCCTCCAGCCGCAGCCGTACGACCCCCTCCGCGACCGTCTCGCGCGCGGTCAGCCGCAGCCGCAGCGCCCGGGTGCGGGGCCGTCCCGAGGTCGGCTCGGCCGGCGTGGGCAGCGGCCACAGCGGTGAGTGCCGGATCCGGCGCCGCAGCGCCCGCCGGGCCAGCACCGCCGCCCCCGCGACCACCAGGGCCGTCCGCAGCCCCGCCATCAGGACGCCCCCCGCTGCTCGGCGGCCAGCGCCGCCGGGGAGGCCGCCAGATAGGCCACCGCCTGCGCGGTCGACGCCTCCTGGGAGGGGTGGTAGGCCCGGTTCAGATAGCGGGGGATCGAGCGGACCAGCGCCCCCGTCGAGGGCAGCAGTCCGCGCCGCCCGCGCGTGTAGAAGTCGCGGAAGCCGGCCTTCCCGTCGATCAGTGTCGGATCGTTCTCCATGAAGAAGCGCGCCCCCCGCTGCCACAGGAACACCAGCGCCGAGAACGCCAGCGCCCAGGTCCGCACCCGGCGCCGGTAGCCGCCGTCGACATGCAGGAACAGCTCGAACGCCACCGACCGGTGCTCGACCTCCTCGGCGCCGTGCCAGCGCAGCAGATCCAGCATCACCGGATCCGCGCCCCGCCGGTCCAGTTCCTCCGCGTTGAGCACCCAGTCGCCGAGGAACGCCGTGTAGTGCTCGATGGCCGCGATCAGCGCCACCCGCTCCATCAGCCACCAGCGCCGCGCCCGCCCCGGCGGCAGCGTCCGGTCCCCGAGCAGTTTCTCGAAGAACCAGTCGACCTGGGCGGTGTACGGCGTCGGATCGAGGCCGAGTTCCCGCAAGTGCGGCAGCACCTCGTCGTGGGCCTGCGCGTGCGTCGCCTCCTGCCCGATGAACCCGATGACGTCCTCGCGCAGCCGCTCGTCCCGGATGTAGGGCAGTACCTGCTTGTAGACCCGCACGAACCAGCGCTCACCGGCCGGCAGCAGCAGATGCAGCACATTGATGGTGTGCGAGGCGAAGGGGTCCCCGGGCACCCAGTGCAGCGGGGTGCCCTCCCAGGAGAACGACACGTTCCGCGCCGTCAGCGCGATCCGCTCGGAGTCGATCGGCTCGGGCCGCCGGACCTGCTTATTAGACATACCGTCAATTTACTGAAGGGTAAGGCGGCGGGGGAACCCCTCGCACGCCGCCGGATTCCCCCAGCCGGTCTAGCGCAGCGCCTCGATCGTCCGCCCGTCCTCCAGCGTCCCCTTCAGCCCCGCCTGCGCGCCCTCCTCGGTGCGCACCGCCAGCAGCCGGCCCTCCACCGACGCCCTCACCTCGCCGCTGGTCTCGATCGACGCCGTGTCCCGGCCGCCGGCCGCCAGCAGATACCAGGCCCCGGTCCCGGACTTCCACAGCACCCCGGCCAGCACCTGCGGCTCCCGCGCCCCGCACGCCGGTACGTTCTCGCCCTTCGCCGCGACCGCCCCGTACGTCCCGCCCGGGGTGTGGAACTGGGCCAGCACCCGCTCGCCGCCGCCCCGCCAGGTCTCCGCCCGGGTGCACACCCAGGACGCCGTACCACCCCCGTCGGGCAGCTCCTGCTCGGCGTAGCTCCACGCGTTCACCGTCCGCACCCCCTGCCCCTGCACCGCCGCCAGCGAACAGGCGTACGGCGACCAGGTGCGCAGCGCCTCCGCGCCCGAGGCGTCATGGACCTCGCCGGGCCGCCCGGTGGTGAGCCGGGCCGGGACCAGCTCACCGAGGTCGGAGGCCAGCCGGGTGCCGTCGCCGGTGGTGAGCTGGAGGACGTTCCAGGAGGTGCAGGCGCCGGACCGGGTCGCCGGGCTCGCCATCGGCGAGGTCACCCCGTCGGTCACCGTCAGCTCCATCGCACCGGAACCCGGCTTGACGAGGTCCCGCTCGGCGGCCCCCGTCACCCAGGGCGCGGTCAGATAGCGCACATTGCCGTCGGTCCGGTTCAGCACCACCGCCGTGGCCTCGGCCGCCGTCGCCCCGTCCAGCCGGGCCACATCCAGCGCGGCCCCCGCCTGCCCGTCCTTCGGCTCGGCGTACCGGGTCAGCCGCAGCCCGTCATGGAAGATCACCACCCGCGCGCTGTCCACCACCCCCGCGAACAGCAGCTGCGGGGGACCCGCCGGGCCGCCGGTCGGGGTGTCCGGGGTCGCCGAGACCTGGACCCTGTCGCCCGGCCGGGCCCAGACCGCGAGCGCCCGGCGCAGCAGATCCGCGTCCCCGGTCAGCTCACCGCGCGCCGGCCAGACCGTGAAGTCCGTCCGGGTCGACGACTTCCAGGCGGCGGGGGAGACCTTCACCAGCCGCGACGGGTCCAGCGCCGCCCGCGCCGACGGGTTCTGCGCGTACGAGGGGGCGGCGGCGCCGTCCGGGCCCCAGCCGTCACCGGGCAGCCCCAGCAGCGTCCCGCACACCACGACGGCCGCCGTCGCCGCCACCGCCGCCCGCAGATGCTGGCGGCGCCGCATCAGATCCGTCGGCCGGGCCTGGAGCGAGCAGGGGTCGAACTCCGGGGACTCCAGCAGCGCGTACCGCGCGGGTACGGCGTCCGCCTCGGCGAGCGCCGCGTCCACGTCGGTCTCCTCGACCCCCGCACCGGCCAGCGTCTTGCGGACCTCGGCGTCCGTCAGCCGCTCCAGACCGCGCAGCGCGTACACCGCCCGCGCCGGGCCGGACAGCGCCGACAACCGCTGATCGAGGGCGAGTTCATCGGCCCCGCCCGAACGCGGGAACAGCCGCAGCCCCCACACCTGCGGCAGCACCGGCGGCAACTGCGCCCGCTTCGGCCACGCCCGGCGCCGCAGCGGCAGCCCGGTCTCCAGCGCCGTCCGCAGCACCCGCAGCCGGACATACGCGTAGCCCGGGTCGCCGTCGCGGCCCCCGGTCGACTGAGCCGGGATCACCGGGGCGGCGGCCCTGCCGCGCGGCAGCGCCCGCTGCACCAGCGCGTGCGCGCCGAGCACCCGGCGGCCCCGGCTCAGGGTGGGCGGCACCACCAGATAGGCCAGCCGCACCAGCCGCGGATAGTGCTCGACGAGCGCGGCCTCCGCCTGCTCGACATCGACGACGGGACCGCCGGAGGCGGCGGGCGTGGGGCGGGGGGCGACATCCTGTGACTGCACGCCCGGGAAAACGAGTGGCCCGGCGGTTGGTCACCGGGCCCGGATTTGAGCGCGCGGCGCCCGGCGTCCGTATCCGAGGACGGCACTGGTCTCCGTACGCCCACCGGAGGAAGAGATGACGTTGACCCGATCGAGGCCCGCCCTGGGCGCCGCCGTCGCGGGGGTGGTCCTGCTCGCCGGGTGCGGTGGCTCCGGCGGCGGGGCGCGGGAGGTGGCGGTGCCCGAGACGGCGACCGGCAGCCTGGAGCGCCTCGCGGCCGAGGTGCGCTGCGCCCCCGACATCCAGACCGACGCCGACGAGATCCGCCAGGCCCTCTGCGAGAACGGCGACGGGAAATTCGTCCTCGCCACCTTCGCCACCGACCGGGGCCAGCGCGAATGGATCAACGGGGCCAAGGACTACGGCGGTCACTATCTGGTCGGCCGCAAATGGGTGGCGGTGGGCGGGACGAAGACGGTGAACGCGCTGCGGAGCACGCTGGGCGGGGAGCTGGAGGAGGGAATGGATCACAGCGTGCACTGATCGGCGTGCACTGATCGGCGTGCACTGATCAGCGTGCACTGATCGGGGAATCGGAGAACGGCAGAGCCGGTGGTGGGAATTCCCGCCACCGGCTCGCTCCGTTCTCACTGATCCGCTACTGGCAGCGCCTGCCCTGGTTGATGCAGTTGACCATCTTCTTCATCGTCTTGTTCGAGAAGAAGTTGATGAAATCATTGTGGTCGGTGATCGGTTTGTGCAGCTGTTCGGGGAACGAGTCCACCGCGAACGGATTCTGTACCGTCCCGTTCTCGATCACCGGGGTCGGTACGTCGTAGACCAGCCGCACCTGGAGCTGAGGGATCGCCCGGAAGCCGTTGGCGCAGCGGCCGTCGGCGCCGACGAACGCCACATGGGTGCGGTGGTTGGCGCTGTCGATGTTCTGTCCGTCCCAGCAGGACTGGAAGTTGGACAGCCGCACCACATCGCTGCCCTCGGGGCACAGCGGGTACTTGTCGGTCAGCTGCCGGTCCTCGAAGCCGGTGCAGGTCCACGCCGTGTTGGCGTTGGCGAGACCGTTGACGAACGCCTTGGCGTCACCGGTGATGATCCGCAGCGCCTTCGGCATCGCGACCACCGGTCCGGTGCGGTTGCCGACGAACTTCAGCTGGGCCTGCTCGGCCTCCAGGATCCGGCCGACATTGCCCTCGGTACCACCGCCGGCCGCGTTCTGGTCGAAGTCCTGGGTGCCGTCCTGGAGCCGCAGCACCGGCCAGAAGTACGAGGAGCGGTCGCTCTGGTTCTGGCAGGTGGTCTCGGCGTTCGCGAGGTCGTCGTCGCCGGCGAAGGCGTCGTTGCTCTGGTTGCCGACGTAGTCGTGGAGGTGGTGGGCGCCGTTGGTGACCCCCGGGGCCACGATCACATTGTCGGTGTTGTGGTTGTCGTTGGAGTTGGTGCCGCACTTGGTGGTGAAGCTGCCCTTGGAGCCGCTCCGGCCGTTCGCGGCGAGCCCGTTGGGCAGATTGCGGGAGCCCGGCTGGACGGTGGTGATGTCCTGGAAGTCGGCGGCAACCGGGCCGTTGCCGCCCTGACCGCCGTTGCCCGGCGGCTGCTCCTGACCGCCGCCGTCCTGGCCGCCACCCTCCTGGCCGTCGCCCCCGTTGTCACCGCCGTTGTCGCCCTGGCCGTCGTTGGGCTGGGGCTGTTCGGCGGGGGTGCCGGTGCAGCCGGCGAGGTCGTCCAGGTCGTTGGAGGCGCTGCCGCCGGCCCGGTTGATCTCCAGTTTGATCCGGTCGATCAGCACCTTCCTGCGGTCCTTCAGCGGCTGGAGGATGGCGTTCTGCACATAGCCGGCGTCCTGCGCCTGGGCGTCCCGGGTGCTCGCCAGCGTCTGGTACGCCTCGGTGATCTGCTGGTCCATCGAGGCCAGCTCGCCGTCGACCTCCCCCCGGGCCGGGTCCGGCACCTCGGACAGCTGCTGGCCGACGTCCGGGCAGTCGATGGTGGCCACCTGCGCGGGCGCCGACCGCGTCCGGTTCTGCCAGCCGTCGCCGTTCTCGTGCGCCGAGGCGTAGAAGTTCGCCCAGATCAGCCCGCCCCCACCGAGCGCTAGGGCCGCCGATGCGGCTATGGCCTTGGTGGCCAGCGGCGTACGGCGTTTTCGTGTGTTGCGTCCCATGGAACTCCTCTGACTTCCTTGCGGGGCATCGAGGCGCCCGACAGGAGTGAAGCGGCGCCCATCCATACGCGGGGCGCCCCAGAGGTGTTCAGCCGTACCGGGAATCGGTTGCGGAAATGTTCGGCGCGGTGGTGGATTTCGCGGGAATTCAGCTGCCCTGGTCCAGATAGGCGAGAACGGCCAGGACGCGCCGGTTGTCGTCGTCCGAGACCTCCAGGCCCAGTTTGGCGAAGATATTGGAGGTGTGTTTCGCGATGGCCCGTTCCGTCACCACCAGTTTCTCCGCGATGGCCGCGTTGGACCGCCCCTGCGCCATCAGCTCCAGCACCTCCTTCTCACGCGGGGTGAGCCGGGCCAGCGGCCGGTCGGCCAGCGCACGCCGGCTCAGCAACTGCTGGATGACCTGCGGATCCATCGCCGTACCGCCCCCCGCCACCCGGCGTACCGCGTCCACGAACTGGGCCGCGTCGAAGACCCGGTCCTTGAGCAGATAGCCCACCCCGCCCCGGCCGTCGGCCAGCAGCTCGCGGGCGTAGAGCTGCTCGACGTGCTGGGAGAGGACCAGCACCGGCAGCCCCGGCCGCTCCCGGCGGGCGGCCAGCGCGCACTGGAGCCCCTCATCGGTGTGCGTGGGCGGCAGCCGTACGTCCACCACCGCCACATCGGGTGCCAGCTCGGCCAGCGCCCGGGTCAGCTCGGGGCCGCTCTCCACGGCCGCCGCGATCTCGAAGTCATGGGCCTGGAGCAGCCGGACCAGTCCGTCCCGCAGCAGGAACAGGTCTTCGGCCAGGACTACACGCACGGAATCTCCATGGTCACCATGGTGGGACCGCCCGCCGGGGAGCTGACGGCCAGGACACCGTCGAATGTACCGAGCCGCCGCTCGACCCCGGCCAGGCCCGTACCCGCGCCGATCGCCGCGCCGCCCCGCCCGTTGTCGGTGACCGCGATCCGCAGGCTCCCGTCCGCGTGGTGGATGTCCACCCAGATCCGGTCGGCGCCGGAGTGCTTGACCGCGTTGGTGAGCACCTCGCTCACCGCGAAGTACGCCGCCGACTCCACCGGCGCGTCCACCCGCCCCGGCAGCTGGACGGTCACCTCGATCGGCACCGGCAGTCGCAGCGCCAGCGCCCGGACCGCGTCCCCGAGCCCGCGCTCGGCCAGCACCGGGGGATGGATGCCGCGCACCAGGTCGCGCAGTTCGGTGAGGGCGTCGGCGGAGGACCGGCGGGCCCGCGCGAGGAGTTCCCTGGCCTGCGCCGGGTCCTTCTCGATCAGCGCCTCGACCGTGCCGAGGTCCATGCCCATCGCCACCAGCCGGGCCTGCGCCCCGTCGTGCAGATCCCGTTCGATCCGGCGCAGCTCCGCCGCCGAGGTGTCCACCGCGTCCCGCCGGGTCTCGGTGAGCACCCGCACCCGCTCCGCCAGCTCCCCCTCGCCGGGTGCCAGCAGGGCGCGGGCGACCAGGAAGTGCCCGCGCAGCAGCAGCGGGGTGCCGTACCGGGCGGCCAGCAGCAGGGCCGCGCCGAGCCCGGCCGCCGCGAGCGCCGACAACTGCCCGCCGACCGGCACGAACCCGTACCAGTACGGCTCGGGCATGACCCGCCACAGCCCGGCGGCCAGCGCGAACCCCTCCAGCGGATAGACGGCCAGCGCGAACGCCAGCAGCCCGAGGACGAACCCGGCCGTCATGTCCACCGGCAGCCACAGCAGATCCCGCCAGGTCGCCCGGTCCCCGAGCATCCCGAAGGTACGGGTCCAGGGGTTGGCGCGGGCGGGCAGCGGCCGGTACGCCGCCGGGATCCGCACCCCGCCCCAGCGGGCCGCCAGCAGCCGCCGCGCGTTCGCGAACGCCCGCACCCAGCCGAGCACCCACGGGGTCGTCACGATCCCCACCCCGGCCGGGATCAGCGCGATCGACACCACCGACAGCACCAGCAGCAGCACCGCCCCCGGCAGTGCGATCAGCGCCACCGCCAGCCCCCGTACCGCCGCGATCGCCACGTCCCGCGCGCTCACCGTCGTCCGCCCGTCCCCGCCGTCTGTGCCCAGATCCATGCGGACAGTCTGCGCCGGTGGGGGGAGGGGCACACGGGGGTGGAGGACCGGTTCCGGGGTGGGGTTACCTACACCCCGGTACCGGCGTCGCCGCCCGCGAGGACCTTCGCCTCCGTCTCCGGGGCCAGGCCGACCGCCGGGCGGTCCGGGCGGTGCGGGGGCGTGCCGCCGAGGGAGCGCAGCCAGGCCCAGGTGTCGGCGACGGTCTCCGCCACCGGACGGCAGCGCAGCCCGGCCGCGAGCGCCCGCGACACATCGGAGCCGTGCAGGGCGTCGTGCAGCTCGGTGCCGGGCGGCACCCAGACCGGCAGCTGGGTCCATGGCTCGATACCGGCGTCCAGCACCACCCGCGGCTCGGTCCAGCGCAGTTCGGCGTCCGCCCCGGTCACCGCCACGCACGCCTCCAGCAGCCCGCCCATGGTGGTGTGCCCCCGCGGTGACATCAGGTTGTACGGTCCGCCGAGCCCCGCCGCCACCGCGTCCAGCGTCCAGCCGGCGAGATCGCGGACGTCGATCAGCTGGAGCGGCAGCTCCCTCGGCCCCGGCGCCAGCACCGGCCCGCCCCGCGCGATCCGGGTCAGCCACCACGGCAGCCGCCCGATGTTCTCGTACGGCCCGAGGATCAGCCCCGAGCGGACCAGCAGGGCGTCCGCCGCCCCGAACTCCGCGACCGCCGCCAGCTCGCCGCCCCGCTTGTCCCGGGCGTAGTCGGTCTTCTCGGCGTCCGCCGAGGCGCCCTCGACCAGCGGGGCGTCCTCGGTGTACCCGGCGGGCGGCGCCCACGCGTACACCGAGCAGCTCGACACATACGCGTACCGTCCGGCGCGGCCCCGCAGCAGCCGCGCCGCGTCCCGCACGGCCCGGGGCGCCGCCGACCAGGTGTCCACGACGGCGTCCCAGGTGCCGGGGGCGTCGGCGAGGGCGGTCAGTCCGCCGGGGGCGGTGCGATCGCCGTGCAGCGACCGGACCCCGGCCGGGGGCGCGTGCCGCCCCCGGTGGAAGACCGTCACCTCCCAGCCCCGGCCGAGCGCCTCCTCCACCACGGCCCGCCCCGCGAACTCCGTCCCGCCCAGCACCAGAAGTCTCATGGTGCCGACTCTGCCCGGTGGGGCGGGGGAAAGGGAACGGGACTTAGCCAGCGGCAGATCGGTGGCGGATCGGCGGTAGACGGGCGGTAGATCGGCGGTAGATCAGTGGCGGGTCAGTGGTCGGTCAGGGTCAGCGGTGGGTCGGCGGGGTGTACTTGTAGCCGACCCGCCGGACCGTCTGGATCGTCTTGCGGTGCTCGGCGCCCAGCTTGCGGCGCAGCCGGGCGACATGGACATCGACCGTCCGCCCGTCACCGACATGCCCGTACCCCCACACCGTGGTGACCAGCTGGTCGCGGGTGTGGACGCGGTGCGGGTGCGAGACCAGATGGGCGAGCAGCTCGAACTCCAGGTAGGTGAGGTCGAGTTCGGCCCCGGCGACCAGCGCCGTGCGCCGCACCGGGTCGATCCGGATCAGCGGCTCGGGATCGGCCGCCACCGGTGCCGGGCCGGGTGCGGCGGCCGGTGCCGCGACCGGCGCGTCGGGCACGGCGACCGGCAGGAAGGGCGGCTGCTGGTCCGCCGGGACGAGCAGCAGATACCCGACCATCGGCGGCTGGCCGGGCAGCGCGGGCAGGGCGTGCGCCGGGGCGGGCAGCCAGGTGGCGCCGGGCGGCAGCAGCTCCGCCGGGGCGGGCACCTCGTCCCGGTCGACGGCACGCAGCCGGTGCCGGGCGCCGGGCGCGGCGGTGGGAGAGGGGGAGGCGGAGGAGAGAGGGCGGGGCAGTGGAGCGGGGTTCGCCATGAGAGGTCAGCTCTTTCGCGCGAGTGGTCCGTCGGGGACGTACGTCGTGTCGCGCAGGCCGGGGGGCCGGAGGTACGGCGTCAGCGGGCCGGCGCGGTGGACGCGCGGCAACACACCCGGTCGAAGTCGTCATGCTGACGGGACGGCCAGAAGGGCTCCAGGTCATGGCGGCCCGGGGCATGACGACCCGAGGCGCTGAGGTTCCGGAAGCTGGCCATGGCCCCATTGAAGCAGATACCCCCGCTCACGAGGACCCTCCTCTCACGGCTCGGACAGCGACGCGTCCGAAAAGCAGACGGTGCGCCGGGGGAGTTCGCCGCCGGGTGGACCGGCGATTGGCGAAACGATTCTTACTGCTTGAACTCCTGGACAGGTCAAGAACGGCGGAGAGGCACTCACCGGCAACGCCCGAGGGGCACTCACCGGTGACGCCCGAGGGGCGCCCACCGGTGTGGCGGGCGCCCCTCGGGCCGAAGACGGATCGTGCGACGGCGGGATCGGTCGGCGGAATCGGTTGGCGAAATCGGTTGGCGGGATCGGTTGGCGGGCCGGTCGGGTCGGACGGCGTGGCCTGCCCGATCGGCTCCGGCCCCGGCTCCGACGGCTCCGACGGCTCAGACCTGCCCGGCCTTCTCCAGCGCCGAGCAGCAGGTGTCGACCAGCAGCCGGGTCACCACGTACGGGTCGACATTGGCGTTCGGGCGGCGGTCCTCGATGTAGCCCTTGCCGTCCTGCTCGACCTGCCACGGGATGCGCACCGAGGCGCCCCGGTCGGAGACGCCGTAGGAGAACTTGTCCCACGGGGCGGTCTCGTGCAGGCCGGTGAGGCGGTCGTCGATGCCGGCGCCGTAGTTCTTGACGTGGTCCAGCGGCTTGGAGCCCTCGCCGAGCGACTCGCAGGCGGTGATGATCGCCTCGTAGCCCTCGCGCATGGCCTTGGTGGAGAAGTTGGTGTGGGCGCCCGCGCCGTTCCAGTCGCCCTTGACCGGCTTGGGGTCGAGGGTGGCGGAGACACCGAAGTCCTCGGCGGTGCGGTAGAGCAGCCAGCGGGCCACCCACAGCTGGTCGGAGACCTCCAGCGGGGCCAGCGGGCCGACCTGGAACTCCCACTGGCCGGGCATGACCTCGGCGTTGATGCCGGACAGACCGAGCCCGGCCTTGAGGCAGTTCTCCAGGTGGGCCTCGACCACATCGCGGCCGAAGATCTCATCGGCGCCGACACCGCAGTAGTAGCCGCCCTGCGGGGCCGGGAAGCCGCCCTCGGGGAAGCCCAGCGGACGGGAGCCGTCGAAGAAGGTGTACTCCTGCTCGATGCCGAAGATCGGCTCCTGGGCGGCGAACTTCGCGGAGACCTCGGTCAGCGCGGCCCGGGTGTTGGAGGAGTGCGGGGTCAGATCCGTGTTCAGGACCTCGCACAGCACCAGTACGTTGTCACCGCCGCGGATCGGGTCGGGGCAGGTGAAGACCGGCTTGAGCACCCGGTCCGAGGCGTGGCCCTTGGCCTGGTTGGTGGAGGACCCGTCGAAGCCCCAGACCGGCAGCGCGTCCAGACCGGCGGGCGCACCCGCGATGATCTTCGTCTTGGAACGCAGCTTGGCCGTCGGCTCGGTGCCGTCGATCCAGATGTACTCAGCCTTGAAGGTCACGGGTCTCATCCTTCGGGTGGTCCGGCCGCGAGGCGGGTCCGGTCGCGATGCGGGTGCGGCGCTGCGGCACTGGGGCGCCGCGGTTGCTCCCCGGCAGCCTGTCAACAGGCGATTTCCCGATCATTGCCCCAATGTGAACCCCGTGTTACCCGGATGGCCGTTCGATCTCCGGCTCCGCGGCGGCCTCCCGGACGCCGGTCAGGAAGCCGCGGATGGCCGCCAGCTCCCGTTCGTCGTAGCCGTCGAGCAGCGCCACCGTGCGCCCGATCAACGGCCCGAAGTAGGCCCGGCCCAGTTCCACCGCGCTCTCGTCGACCTGTACGACCACCTGGCGCCGGTCCCGCGCACCGCGCTCGCGCCGTACGTGCCCGGCCCGCTCCAGCCGGTCCACCAGCGCGGTCGTCCCGGCGGAGTTCAGCCCGAGCGCGGCGCCCAGTTTCCCGGCGGTCAGCTCCTCGTCCGCGCGCCGGGCGTCCATCAGCGCGATCAGCGCCCGGACGTCGGTCGGATGCATACCGTTGCGGCTCGCGAACCGGGCACTGTGCAGCCCCAGCTCGACGGTCACGGCCCGCAGCAGATGGACGATCTCCATCCCGGACGGTTCGGATTCCATCGAGTCCTATTATCTCGTTCAGCGAGATTGTTGGTGAGTGAGATAATTGCATGGTAGGGGGCTGCGATGAGGAGCGACGGCGACGGCGGCGGAAGAGGCAGGGCGGCGCGGGCGGGGAACGCATACGACCGGGACCGCTTTCTGCGCGCCTACGACACGGTCCTGGCCAAGTGGCCCGCCGACCGCGAGTCGGCCGAGGTCGAGACGGACTTCGGTACGACGTATGTCCACCGCTGCGGCCCCCGGGACGGTCCGCCGGTACTGCTGCTGCCGGGCGGCGGCGCGACCTCCGTCTCCTGGTTCGCGCAGGCCGCCGAACTGGCCCGCACCCACCGCGTCCACGCGGCCGACCTGATCGGCGACCCCGGCCGCAGCGGCCACCCCATGCGTGCGGTCCGTAGCGTCGCCGATCTGTCGGCCTGGCTGGACGCCCTGCTCGACGGACTGGGCGTCACCGGCCCGGTGGCCCTCGGCGGGCACTCCTACGGTGGCTGGATCGCCCTGCACTACGCGCTGCACGCGCCCGCGCGCGTCGACCGGCTGTTCCTGCTGGACCCGACGCGGTGCTTCGCCGGGTTCCGGCCCGCGTATCTGCTGCACGCGCTGCCGATGCTGCTGCGGCCCGCGCCGCGCCGGGTGCGGGCCTTCCTGGAGTGGGAGACCGGGGGAGCGGCGCTCGACCCCGACTGGCTCGCCCTCCAGGAGGCCGCCGCCGGTTTCCCCGCCGCGAGGCCGGTGACCGGGCCCCGTCCGGCGGCCGGTGCGCTGCGCGCGCTGGACCTGCCGGTCCTGCTGCTCCTGGCCGGGAACAGCAGGACCCATGACGCCGCGAAGGCGGCGGCGCGGGCGGGGGAGACGCTGGCGCGGGTCGAGACGGTGGTGCTTCCGGGGGTCTCGCACCATGCGCTGCCGCATGCGGCTCCGCCTGGGCTGGGGCGGCGGATCGGCGGGTTCCTGAACGGGTTCCCCGGCGGTCCCGCGGGGGGATCCGCCGGGGGAGCGGCCGGGGAGACCGCCGGGGAAGCGGCGGGGGAAGCCGCTGGGGAGACGGCCGGGTAGGCCGCCGAGGAGACGGCCGGGGGGAGGGAGGCCGCCGGGTGAGCCCTTACCCCACTACCCCACCTTCTCGATCACCGCCCGACGGATGAGGAACTTGCCGGGCTCGCGGACCTCTTCGAAAGCGGCGTTGTTCAGCAGGACACAGCTCCCGGAGACCGAGGTGACCTCGACCGTCGTGGACTTGTTGTTGTCCAGGTTGGTCACCTTCAGCAGGGTGCCCGCCGGGAACTGGTTGCTGGAGGCGGCCGGGGCGCCGCCCTCGCCGGAGAGGGTCACCGTCGAGCCGTTGCAGACCTGCTCGCCGGAGGCGGCGGGCGGGGCGTTGTCCGCCGGGGGTGCCGTGCTCGCCGGGGGAGCGGCGCTGGAGGGCGGAGCGGGGTTCGCGGGCGGGGCGGGGTTCGCGGGTGGTGCGGCCTGGGAGCCCTGAGCCGACTCCCCGACCTGGCACCCGGCCGCCGCCTGCTGCCGCTTGATCTCCTCGATGACCGCCAGCCGGTTGGCGATCCGCGCCTCGGACTGCGCGTCCGGATCGGCCCGCTGATCCGCGATGAACCGCTCGTTGTTGCCGAGCGCGACGGCCTTGCCCCGGCAGACGGCGGAGTCGGCGGCGCTCTGGGCGGCGTTGGAGGTGGCCGCCATCGCGAAGGCCCCGCCACCGGCCACGGCCGCCGCGCTCACCAGCAGCGCGATCTTCTTCTTCGGACTGAGCGTTCTCCTGCGCGACATTCGCGCCTCCTGGGAGGTCGGGGAGCGTACCCCGCTAAGTACGCGACCCCGCAGGCGGTTACTCAGTGGTCACCCGAGTCCGTCGAAGTAACGTACGTCACAGCGAAGTTCGGCCACGCGGGGGCGGCGTACGGGGGTGGGCTCGGTGCCGGGGGGCTCAATCCTGAGGAGGCTCAACCCCGGGGCGGCTCCGCCCGGGACAGCGCCTCCCGTACCGCCTCCTCGCTGCGCGCCACCAGCGCGGTGCCGTCGTCGGCGGTGATGATCGGCCGCTGGATCAGCTTCGGGTGGGCGGCCAGCGCCGCGATCCACCGCTCCCGCCCCGCCGCGTCCCGCGCCCACTCCTTCACCCCCAGTTCCTTCGCCACCGCCTCCTGGGTGCGGGTGATGTCCCAGGGCTCCAGCCCGAGCCGGTCCAGCACCGCCCTGATCTCGTCCTCGCCCGGCACATCCTCCAGATACCGGCGGACCGTGTACGAGGCCCCCTCGGCATCCAGCAACCGCACGGCACTACGGCACTTCGAACAGGCGGGATTGATCCAGATCTCCATGGGGCAACGGTACGCGGGAGCGCCTTCTGTTCGATTTCTTATCGGCTGCCGTGTGTCGGATGAGACGGCTGGGGAGGGACGGCAATATCCGTACCCACCAGGGCTTTTGCGGTGCTGTGCGGGCTCCCTGAATGTCAGTGCCGGGCGGTACACTTGACGAAGTGTTCGAGGGAATCGCCGGTGTCCGAAGAGCGGCCGGCCGGTTCCCTCACCGCGACAGGAGGATGCCGTGCCCGCTGCCGCACTGAAGCCGAAGCCGTTGCCGACCCAGTCCACCGCGACCCGTCCCGTCCTGCTGGAGCTGCCGTACGAGCCCGTGCTCAAGCGACCGCTTCCGGCGGGGCGGCCCCGCCAGTGGTACATCACGCACAACCGCCGGCTGAAGGCGATGCGCCTGGCCATCGCCCTGCTCGACACCGGCGTCTACCTGCCCGACCAGGCCCGCGACGAGACGATCCGGAGCGCGGCGGAGCTGATCGGCGTCCACCCGCCGTCGGACACGACGTGCCACATGGTGCGGGCGTTCATGCGGTACAACCGCTGACCCCGCCGCGACGCCGGGTGCCGTGCCCTCCGCGAAGGGGCGGTGCGGTGCGGTGCCCGGCGTCGCCACGGGGCGCGGTCAGACGGCCGTCAGCTCGCGCTCCAGCGGGGTGCGGAAACGCGGGGTGATCCGCGTTTCGCCCACCCAGGCCCGTAGCCGGTCGGCCTGCGCCGCCACCGCCCGCTCGGCCTCCGCGCCGATGCCGTCCCGCTCCAGCAGCCGCCAGACGATCTCGCCGTCGGCGCGCTGCGCCCAGCCGCCCACCACTCTGCCGTCCCACCACACCGTCGGCCCCACATTGCCGCTCCGGTCGAACAGCGCCGGGCGCAGCCCGGGGGCGAGGAACCAGTCCCGGTACTGCCAGCCCATGGCGGTCGGATCCAGGGCGGGGAGCAGGGCGGCCCAGGGGGCGAGTGCGTCCGGCGGGTCGGCGAGGGGGTCGGTGAGCGGGTCGGCGGCGGTCACCCAGCCCACCGCCTCCTCGTCCAGCCGGACCCGCTGCGCGCCGATCGCCTTCAGCGCCCGCCGCACCTCCGTGACCTTCCAGCCCGTCCACCACTTGAGGTCCGCCTCGGTGGCCGGGCCGCACGCCGTCAGCCAGCGGTCGAGCAGCGCCGCCTGCGCCCCGGCGATGTCCAGCTCCGGGTGCGGTGGCGCGGGGGCCCAGCGGAACTGCGACGACGTCCAGGAGCCCAGCGGCCGACCCCGGACCACCTTGCCCTCCTGGCCCAGCAGCCGCAGCAGCCGGGTCGACACCGTGTGCAGCCCCTCGTAGCTCTTCCCCGCCCCGTACAGGAACTGCTCCTTGAGCCGGGGCTCGTCCCGGGTCAGCTCCACCGCCGTCGCCTGGCCGCGCCGCTCCAGCGCGGCCAGCGTCGCGTCCTCCACATCCCTAAGCCAGACCGCGTCCGGTGCCCCGGCCGCTGCCATCTGCTGGAGCAGACCGGCCCGCTCCCGCGCGGCGACCGCGATCCCCGTCGACGCGTGCACCACGGCGGTCAGCTCCGCCGGGAACACGAACACCGTTCTGCGCATGCCGTGCATCCGGACCAGCGATCTGTCCGTGTAGAGGGCGCGCTCGGTCTCTGCGACCGTCCGCCCCGCGTCCCTCAGCCGGGCGGCCACCGCCAGATAGACCGTCGCCGGGTCCGTGCCGTGCAGGGCGACCAGGGTGTCCGCGATCTCCTCCGGTGTTCCCGCCCGCGCCTCGGGCGCCAGCCGCTGGCGCCGCGCGAGCCGGGCCCGCCGCTCGGCCGCCCCGATGTGCCGCACCGCCCCGTCACCCATACCGGCCTCCGCTCCACCCCTGCTCCACCGCACTGCCCCCATCATCACCGACCCCACTGACAATGGGCCCTGGCGGCAGGGTTCACGCAGGTCAGGCGAGGGGTCGCGGGTCAGCCGCGCCCGGCGTCGAGCAGCGCGGTCACCAGGTCGCGCCGGGCGTCGGCGTGGTCGCGGAGCCAGGCGCCGAGGAAGTGGTCGGCGTCCGGGAAGTCGAGGCGGGTGCAGCGGGCGCGGGCGGTCAGGGCGTCCCATACCGCGTCGGTGACCGCCTGCGGGATGATCTCGTCCGTGCCGGGCACCGCGAGGACGGCCCGCCCGGCGTAGGCGCGCAGGGCGTCCAGGGCGGGGGAGTCGCGCCAGCTGTCCGGGGTGCGGATCAGCCGGGTGAACGGGCCGTCGCTCTCCCCGAAGGGCAGGTCCCAGGCGTCGGCGGCGTAGATGCCGGGCGCGCAGACGGCGAGGGCGGCGACCCGGTCGCCGTAGTGCCCGGCGAGATCGGCCACCGTCTGCCCGCTCATGCTGAACCCGACCAGGACCAGCGGCACGCCCTCCGGCACCTGCGCGTCGATCACCGCGACCGCCTGCTCGAACCGCCGCCGCAGACTCAGCTCCCTCAGCGCGCCCGAACTCTCCCCGTGCCCCGAGAAGTCGAACGCCAGCGCGTCACAGCCACGCGCCGCGAACTCCCCGAGCAACGGCCGCAGCCGCTCCTTGCTGCCGTGCCCGGCGCCGTGCAGCAGAACGGCGGTCGGGGCGGCACCGCCGCCGGTGACCTCACCGTCGTACGGCGAGACCGCCGTCAGCCGGGTGACGGCGAGACGCTCCCCGGCACCGCCGGGGGAGCCGGGGCTGCCGGGGAGGTCGTGGAAGAAGTGGAAGAAATCGGGAGCGGGTTGGGACGGAGCGAGTTCGGCCATACGGCCATTCACTCATGTCCCTCCTCTCACTCGTGAGCCCGGTCATCGCGTCCTAGAGCCCCGGCGCTCCCCACAGCGGGAACCAGCGGCCGAGGTCCGGTTCGACCCGGAGATCGTCGGCGAGGACCGCCTTCATCTGGAGTTCGAGCGGGCTGTCGCGTCGCTGGGCGCCGCCCGGCAGCGGGGCGAAGGGGTAGAAGGTGCCACGCTTGTAGAGATAGACGAGGGCGAGCCGCCGTCCGTCCTCCCGGCGGTCGAACCCGGCCAGGGAGCAGAGCAGTTGCGGCCCGAAGCCGTTGACCTCCATGGAGGTGTTCACCGCGTGCAGATCGTTGACCAGCTGCGGCAGATCCTCCGGGGTACGGCGGGAGACCAGCCAGGAGTAGCCGAAGTCGTCCCGCGTCAGCTCCACCGGGGACCCGGCGCGCTCGGTGTCCGCGTCCAGCAGCGCCCGTACCTCCCGGTGGGTCTGCTCGAACGCCCCGCCCTCGACGGTCGCGAAGCACACCGCGCCCTGGCCGGTCGGGGTGAACCCGGCGGCGGCCTCCAGGGTCACCGCCGCCGACGGCAGGGCGAAGAGCCGGTCCAGATCGGGCTGGACCGGCTTGCTGCGGCCCAGCAGGATGTCCAGCAGCCCCATGCTCACCTCGCGTTCCCGGGCAGGGCCGGCTCACCCAGCTCGGCGGAGATCCGGGCCAGCTGCTCCAGCCGCTGCTCCAGGCTCGGGTGCGTGGAGAACAGCCGGGCCAGGCTCGGCTGGTCCGGGGAGCCCAGGGCCGGGGTGAAGTAGAAGGCGTTGAACGCCTGGACCGTCCGCAGATCCTTGGTCGGGATCCGGGCCAGATCGCCGTCCACCTTGGTGAGCGCGGAGGCGAGCGCGGAGGGCCGCCCGGTGAGCAGCGCCGCCGCCCGGTCCGCGGCCAGCTCCCGGTACCGGGACAGGGCGCGGATGAGCAGGAAGCTGATCGCGTACACGGCGAGCGAGACGCCCATGACCGCCGCGAGGATCATCGCGGTGTTCTGGTCCCGGCGACCGCCGAAGAGCTGGGAGTAGAAGGCGAACCGGATCATCAGCCCGGCGATCACCCCGAGGAACGAGGCGATGGTGATCACCGCCACGTCCTTGTGCGCCACATGGGACAGCTCGTGCGCGAGCACACCCTCCAGCTCGGCCGGGTCCAGCCGCCGCAGCAGCCCGCTGGTCACGCACACCACCGCGTTGTCGGCGTTGCGGCCGGTCGCGAAGGCGTTCGGCATGTCCAGCGAGGAGACGGCGACCACCGGTTTGGGCATGTCCGCCATCGCGCAGAGCCGGTCGACCACGGCGTGCAGCTCGGGATACTCCTCGCGCTCCACCACCCGGCCCCGCATCGCGAACAGCGCGATCCGGTCCGAGTACCAGAACTGCGCGAGCATCAGCCCGCCCACCACGACCACGACCAGGACCCACGACTTCAGCAGCACGATCAGCGCGGCGACGAAGGCCACGTACAGCAAACCCAGCAGGAACAGCGTGACCGTCATCCGGACGGTCAGCCGCCGGTCACTGCGGAAGCGACTCTGCATTCTGCATCACCCCGCACTACACCGAGGTCAGGCACTCGCCCCACCGTTCCAGTGTGCACCTGGATGCCCCATGCAACGATCCCGATCATCCCAGGGACCTGCAAAGCCTGCGTTCACCCGAGATCAGTAAGCTGGGCGTCAGCGCGCTCAGAAAGACGCGCTCAGACGGGGGGCTCTCAGAAGAGCGTGCTCAGACGGGGGGCGTGCTCAGAATGGCGCCCGGAATCCGAGAAACCCCAGCAGCACGATCACCGTGACGAGCCCCCCGATCACCACCACCACGGACCCCCAGGGCGACCGCCGCGCGGGCAACCGCAGCCGTATCCGCCCCCTCCGTCGCCGCCCCCCCTCCGGCTCCCCCCGGAAGGGCACGGGTCCGGGCGGATTCTCCTTCCACCGGGCGGCCAGCATCCGCGCCCGCGCCGAAGGCTCCTTGACCTCGGCCCCGGCCGCCCACCGAAAGTCGAACTCCTCGGACTCCGCCCCCGGCTCCCGCTCGTCCCGACCCTGCTCGGCCATCTCCCGGCACACCCCCGCGTCCCGTCCACGGCCCCACGATCAGGGCCCTCGAATAGAACATACGCCCGTGCCCCACCGCCGGTCATGGCGATGGGGCACGGGCGTATCACGCCTTGATCAGCGGGCGGTCACACCGGTACGGACGGAAGGGACCGGCCCGGCGGATCACACGTCGAAGTACAGCTCGAACTCGTGCGGGTGCGGGCGGAGCTGGAGCGGAGCGATCTCGTTGGCGCGCTTGAAGTCGATCCACGTCTCGATCAGGTCGGACGTGAAGACATCGCCCGCGAGCAGGAACTCGTGGTCGCGCTCCAGGGAGTCCAGGACGGCCGGGAGGGAGGTCGGGACCTGGGCGACGCTCGCGTGCTCCTCGGGCGCCAGCTCGTAGAGGTCCTTGTCGATCGGCTCGGCCGGCTCGATCTTGTTCTTGATGCCGTCCAGGCCCGCGAGGAGCAGGGCGGAGAAGGCCAGGTACGGGTTGCCGGAGGAGTCCGGGGCGCGGAACTCGACGCGCTTGGCCTTGGGGTTCGAGCCCGTGATCGGGATACGCATCGCGGCGGAGCGGTTGCGCTGCGAGTACACCAGGTTGATCGGCGCCTCGAAGCCCGGGACCAGCCGGTGGTACGAGTTCACCGTCGGGTTGGTGAAGGCCAGCAGCGACGGGGCGTGCTTGAGGATGCCGCCGATGTAGTAGCGGGCGATGTCCGACAGGCCCGCGTAACCGGCCTCGTCGTAGAACAGCGGGTCGCCGTTGGTCCACAGCGACTGGTGGACGTGCATGCCCGAGCCGTTGTCGCCGAAAATCGGCTTCGGCATGAAGGTCGCGGTCTTGCCGTTGCGCCAGGCCACGTTCTTCACGATGTACTTGAAGAGCTGGAGGTCGTCGGCCGCGGCCAGCAGGGTGTTGAACTTGTAGTTGATCTCGGCCTGGCCGGCGGTGCCCACCTCGTGGTGCTGACGCTCGACCTTCAGGCCCGCGCGGTCCAGCTCCAGGGAGATCTCCGCGCGCAGGTCGGCGAAGTGGTCGACCGGCGGGGTCGGGAAGTAGCCGCCCTTGTAGCGGACCTTGTACCCGCGGTTGTTCTCCACCGCACCGGTGTTCCAGGCGCCCGCCTCGGAGTCGATGTGGTAGAAGGACTCGTTCGCCGAGGTCGAGAAGCGCACGCTGTCGAAGACGTAGAACTCCGCCTCCGGACCGAAGTACGCGGTGTCGGCGATGCCCGTCGACGCCAGGTACGCCTCCGCCTTCTTCGCCACGTTCCGCGGGTCACGGCTGTACTGCTCGCCGGTGATCGGGTCGTGGATGAAGAAGTTGATGTTGAGGGTCTTGTCCCGGCGGAAGGGGTCCACACGGGCCGTCGAAAGGTCTGCGCGCAGGGCCATGTCCGACTCGTGGATGGCCTGGAAACCACGGATGGAAGAGCCGTCGAACGCCAGCTCCTCGTCCGCGTCGAACGCCTCGACGGGCACCGTGAAGTGCTGCATGACGCCCGGCAGGTCGCAGAACCGGACATCGACGAACTTGACGTCCTCGTCCGCGATGAACTTCTTGGCCTCGTCGGCGTTCTGGAACATCCAGCTCCTCCTACTCCCGACCGTCCCGCCGGGGTGGTTGATCGTTCGTGCGGCCAGTGCGGTGGCACACGCAGACCTCGACCCTAGGGAGGCGTGATTTCTCGGGCGTGACCCATTTGTTTCGCTGAAGTTAACCGGGCTCTGTTCTGCGCTGTTCTGCTCGGATCCGCCCCGCTCCCGCTTCCGTCCTAGCCTAGTCCCGGCGCACCCCGGCGTACCTGTCCGAAAGAGGAGCCGAGTACCGTGGTCGGGTGGACAAGAGGCAAGCAATCGGATCATGGCTCTCCGGCCCGCGCGCTGCCATGGAGGAAGCCGGAGCCGACTTCGGCCACCCGGGCAAGCAGCTCGGTCTGCCCGAGCAGGGACCCGGCTCGATCGCCCGCCCCGGACGACGGCTCGGCGCGCTGCTCCTGGACTGGGCCCTGTGCTTCTTGATCGCATACAGTCTCATCACGGACGGCTACCAGTCGCAGGCGACCAGTAACTGGACCCTGCTGATCTTCTTCCTGCTCGGCGCCCTCACCGTCTCCACCCTCGGCTTCACCCCCGGCAAGCGCCTCTTCGGCCTGCGGGTCGTCGCCCTCGACACCGGCACGGTCCGGCCCGTCCGCGCCCTGCTCCGGACCGTACTGCTCTGCCTCGCCGTCCCCGCGCTGATCTGGGACCGCGACGGCCGCGGCCTGCACGACCGGCTGGCCCGCACGGTCGAGATCCGTATCTGACCCTGCCCTGCCCTGGCCCCGGTCCCGACCCCGGAACCGTCCGCTGCCCTGACGCCGGTCGGGTGACCGGACGGCCCGTCGCGGGCCGGGTCCCGGGAGCCGCCCCCGCCGCCCGTGACACTGCCCCCATCGGGCGTGGAGGTGGTGGACAGATGTCGTACGACGGACCGACGACGATCGTGCACAAGGCGGCCCAGGTCGCCGAGGCCGCGGCACGCCGCGCGGACGAGGCGGAGCGGGCCCGGCGGCTCTCGCCGGAGGTGGTGGACGCCGTACGGGAGGCCGGTTTCGCCCGGCACTTCGTCCCGGCCGCCTACGGCGGTGAGACCGGCTCCTTCACCGAACTGACCTCGGCCGTCGCCGTCGTCGCCGAGGGCTGCACCTCGGCCGGCTGGGCGGCCTCGCTCGCCGCGTACGCCGGACGGTACGCCGCCTACCTCCCCGAGAAGGGCCAGACCGAGATCTGGGCCGACGGGCCCGACGCCCTGCTGGCCGCCGCGCTGATGCCGGCCGGTACCGCCGAACGGGTCACCGGCGGCTGGCGGCTGAGCGGCGAGTGGAAGTACATCAGCGGAGTGCACTGCGCCGACTGGGCGCTGGCCTGCGCGCCCGTCCCGGCCGATGGCCAGGGCGCCCCGGCCGAGCCCGGCGGGCGGCCCCCGGTGCGGTACTTCGCCGTACCGCGCGACGAGTACTCCGTGATCGACAGCTGGAACCCGGTCGGCATGCGCGGCACCGGCAGCGACACCCTCGTCGTGGACGAGGTCTTCGTGCCCGAGCACCGTACGCTCGCGCGGGCCGATGTGCATGCGGGGCGGGCGCCCGCGTCCGACGCGCGCTGCCATCTGGTGCCGATGTACGCGGTGAACGCGCTGCCCTTCGCCGGGCCGCTGGTCGGCGCCGCCCGTGGGGCGCTCCGGGCCTGGACCCTGCGGACCGGGACGCGGATCGACCGGCGGGGCAACGCCGTCGCCGGGCAGAGCGCCACCCAGGTCGCGCTGGCCCGCTCCGCCGCCGAGACGGACGCCGCCGAGCTGCTGCTGCACCGGACCGCCGCCGTCGCGGACGGCACGCTCACCCCGCCGGAGGCCGAGGCCGCCGTCCGGGGCCCCCGGGACCTGGCCCTCGCCGTCGAGCTGCTGGTCTCCGCCGTCGACCGGGTGTTCCGGGCCAGCGGCACCTCCGGACAGGACCTCGGCGACCCCGTGCAGCGCTTCTGGCGGGACCTGAACAGCGCCGCCTCCCATGTGGCGCTCTCCTTCGAGACCACCGGCGCGGCCTACGGCGCCTGGGCGCTGGGCGGCGGGGGCGCGGGACCCGTGCGGTGACCGGGTCCGGTTGCTGGCCGCCGCGCGCGGCTGCATAGTCGAGCTGATGCCGGTGACCCTCTAGCCGCCCCGTGGTCACGGACAGTGAATCGCCGGCGAGGCCGACAGGTGGTGCGCCGTCATGACGGACCAACAGGACCGACAGGTTCCGGACCGGCAGGTTCAGCGAGATCGACCGGGTAGAGCTGATGCAGCCGACAGAGTTGACAGAGCCGAGATACCGGGCATAGCCGAGGCCCAAGTGGCCTCCGACGACTTCCGGGCCGCGATGGCCCGCTTCCCGTCGGGTGTCGTGGTGGTCACCACCCGCTGTCCCGACGGCTCCCCCAGAGGATTCACCGCCAGCTCGTTCTGCTCGGTGTCGCTGGCGCCGCCCATGATCCTGGTCTGTCTGGCGAACTCCGCCGACTCGGCGGCGTCCTTCGCCCGCTGCGACCACTTCGCGGTGAGTGTGCTCTCCCCGGTGCACCGGGGGCTCGCGGTGCGGTTCGCCACCAAGGGCGCCGACAAGTTCGAGGGCGGCGGGCTGCGGCTCAGCCCGCGCGGGCTGCCCACGGTCGAGCGGGCCCTGTCCGAACTGGACTGCGTCCTGCACGCACGTCACCCGGCCGGGGACCATATGGTCCTGATCGGCCGGGTGACGGAGGTACGGCTGGGCGAGGGTTCGCCGATGGTCTACTACGACCGGTCGTTCCGGACGCTGGCGTAGGGCGCCGCCGATGGCTCAGCGGGTGCGGGGCGTACCGCCCTTCGGGAGCTTCATGCCCTTCGGCATCGGTGTCCTGGGCCCACTTCTCCCCGGTGAGAGGGGGCCTGCGGCGCGTCCGGACGGCCTACCCGCCCGGCTGGGATGTGGGCCACCAGGGGCACGACGAGAGCCCCGATCAAGGGCACAGACCGGGGCTCTCAGGGGCGCAGTCCAGGGACCCAGCGGCACGGCCGGGCCACCGGCTCAGACCGTGAGGCCCTTCGCGTGCTCGATGAAGTGGCCCCACGTGTCGGGGGAGAAGGCGAGGGGCTGGCCCTCTGGGTTCTTGGAGTCCCGGACAGGGACGATGCCAGTGGCTATCGCGTAAGCGGGGGACCACTCGAAGCACTGACCACCTTCGCCGCCGCTGTACGTGCTCTTGACCCACTGCGAAACGCCGGGGTCAGGGATGTTGCTCATGTGGTGTAGTCCTTCGCGATTTGTCGGATCAGGGTCAAAGAGTCATCGGGAGACAGCGCAGCGGCACGCAAGCGCTCGTAGGCTGCTTGAGCACTGGCAACGCCCGCTACCGAATCGGACACCTGCCCCAACTCCCTGGTCTCTGAGTACAGGATGACTCTGCCGTCTTCCTGCTTAAGCAGGGTAAACGGATGGGATGAGGCAGGGGCACCAGCGCGGAAGGGGAGAACCTGGACAGTGATGTGCGGCGTAACAGCCTCGGCAAGCAGGTGTTCACACTGCTCGCGCATGACACCACGGGCGCCAACCACCGTGCGTAGGACAGACTCATGAAGGATGACCCACAAGAGCGGTGGCGACGTACGGTCCATTACGTTGTGTCGCTGCGAACGAGCCACCACTCTTGACCTGATCTTGTTGTCACTCTCGCGAGGATATGTTGACCGAAAGGCCGCCTCCGCGTACTCCGGAGTCTGCAACATGCCCATGATGAAAGCGTTGCTGTAGTCCGTGATGCTGGTCGCGACCTTCTCCAGATTCAAGTAGGGCACGAACCATTCAGGATGACCGTGCTGCGAGATCTTGGCCAACAGCCGAGTGAAGTACCCACTGGTGTTGAAGAACCGATCACAGCCTCGGGCGAACTCGGGCGACGGCATGGCTTGACCGTTCTTGACCTTGCTCACGTACGGGGGCTTGTAGCCGGTGAACTCGGCGAGGGCCACGCCTGTCTTGCCCGAGTGTTTGAGAGCCTCCTCCAGCTCCTTCCCGAACCACTCAAGCCCGTTCCCCGGCTCTGACGGCTCGTCGGTCATCAGTTCAACTCCTCACATTTCCAAATGCTTTGGAAACCGGTTCCCCCTGGTGGGTGCACCTCCGAGGGATCACTCTAGGTGTTGCACCACCTGCGAATCCGTAATCCTGGAACCGAGGTACCACCATGTCCGAACCCAGCGAGGAAGCAACGACGACCACCTACGACCGTCCGGCGATCAGGCCCGGCAGCGACTCGACCCGCAACCCCTCTCAGGACGCTTACGAGTCGCTCATGGAACTGCTCGGGCGCATCGGAATCTCCCCGACGTACGCACGCGTCGACTGGGCAGTTGACGATTCCGAGGCGCCCATCCTCGTCGGTCACCTGAATGTGGGGAGCGTGCTTCGGCTCAACCGGGCCCTACGGGCGGTGCTCGAACCGGTCGGCCCGCCGAGCATCCTCGCCGACCGGCCTCACCGTCCGCTGGTGGGGGAGACCGTCGTGGACACGGCCTCGGGCGATCTGGGCGAGGTCACCGGTTACCAGCTCCGGCCACTGGCTCCCGGGGAGCCGTGGACGGCCGACCCGAACAACATTCGACGTCCCGACCGGGACCGTCTGATCCAGGCCCGTATGGCGCGTCTCGACCTGAACCGCCGGTCGGCTCCCCAACTGCTGTGATGTCGGCGCCCCGGTGGTGGGCGTGGGATCTGTGCTGGCTCTGTCGTGAATGGAAGCCGGTCGCATTCATCGGCCCCGTGACTGTCGGCGGCACTACCGCGCCGGGTCTGGCTTGCGAAGCCTGCATCGAGTGGTCGCGCCAGTACGCGCGCTGGCATGCCGAGAGGCACGACGCGCGACCCGCCACCTGACTCCCGCTTCTGTCCGGCTGGCACTCCCGGGCGGAGGCGGGCCATCCACACCAACACGGAGGCATCCATGTCCAATCCGAGCAAACATACGGTCGCTGCCGCGCAGAAGCGGCGGGACGCCGACTCCAAGGCGAACGGGGCTGAGACCCCGAAGGAGCGTCAGGAACAGGTCTCCAACCGTGTCCACATGAAGGCCGCAGCCGAGGGGTTCCGCTGGCCCGGCGGCGACTAGGACCGTCCGGGCCGCTCGGTCGGCGGAGCAGCCCGGACGGGTCTCAGCAGCGCACGCGTGAGGGCGGCCCGAAGCTGCTACGGCACGTGTCCCCACTGGTGACCATCTCGGTCTCCACCCTGATGGGCGTCGTCGTCGGCATCGCTCTCCGGCCCTTTGGCTGATCAAACTCCCGTCCCGTCGGCATGACTCGATGGGCTCCCCCGAGCTGTCAGGCGCCGGCGGGACGGGGCTCCACTCACACCTCCTGCGCCGCTACACGCAGCCACCAAGGCGGCGTGGGGGGCCAGGCGCTCATTCAGCGGGGCGACGGTCGGATTCTCCCGGTCGCACGGGATTACCACGGATCAGCCCCCGGATTCAGCGCGGCCCGCTGGGTCGAGCCCGGCGAGATCCGCTCTCTTGCCCAGGATGTGTGCGTTCACGGAGGAAATCATGCATCAAGTGATCGTGAGTCCCCAGCACAGGAAATTCGTCGCGGTTCGCCCCGGAGCGCGAGGTGCAATGAAGCTCCCCCGCCAGAAGTATGAAGAGCTGCGTGGAGGTGCGGAGAATGACGAGCCGCTGCCCACGTGGTTCACCGAAGCGGCACAAACGTTGTGGGGTATCAGTCTGGTCGGTGCTCCGGCTCCGCAGGCAGTCCTGGTCCGCCCTGAGACGGCTCTCAGCTACAGTCGCGCCACCTGGGAAATCAACAGGGGCTGCAACTTCGCGTGCGACATGTGCGTGGTCTGGAAGCGGCCCTTTGCTGGTCTTCCCATTGCGGAGAAACACCGGCTCCTGGCGATGGTCCGGGACACAGGCGTTCTGTGGTTCCAGTTCACTGGTGGAGAGCCGACCATCGACCCTGACTTCCTGGAGTCATACCGCACGGCTTTCAGCATGGGCATGATGCTGGAGATCCTGACGAATGGGTCTCGGCTCGACCACCCGCCCACGCTGGACGTGCTGACCGAACTGCCGCCGCACAAGATCACGGTCTCTCTGTACGGGGCCACGGCTGAGACTTTCGAGGCCTTGACGCGAACCCGTGGAGCCTACAAGCGCGTGCTTCGAGGGCTGAAGGCCGCCAAGTCCGCCAACCTGCCCCTTGAGCTTTCGCTCATCGTGACTGAGCACAACGCTCATGAGGTCGATGACATGAAGGCCCTGGCTGATGCCCTGGATGTGCCGCACAAGGTCTTCGGCAACATCTCTCCGTCCTACGACGGGGACAGGGGTCCGCTTGACTTCCAGGCCCCCGCATTTGCCGGACGAGAGGAGGTGTTCCGAGGATGCCCCGCAGGGCACACCTTCTATCACCTGGACCCGTTCGGCCTGGCGACGATGTGCAAGGTCGGACGCGAGAACCCCATCGACCTCATGGCGGCCGGGGCCGGGGGTCTCAGGGATCTGCCGCTGATCGCAGACGCCCAGATGCTCCGCACCGGAGGATGCGGCGGTTGCAAGCTGTCGGGCTCGTGCCGGGTGTGCCGGCCGCTGGCCAAGCTCTACCAGAAGGCGCAAGCGCCGCTGGATCAATACTGTCAGCACGGATTCAAGGAGGGCTCATGACCACCGATCCGATCGAGGACGAGGGCACGGACACCGTGCTCCTGGTGGAGGACGTGGAGGAGCTGACCACCGACATCGAAGGCCGGTGCAACGACGACAACCCTTATCGCTAGCGGGCGGCATCCAGCGGAGCCCCGCCTCGGTGGGGCCCCGCTGTGTCAATGGGAGAGTGGACCCATGGCACCCCGCACCACCTTCGAAGAGCTGCCCTCAGCGGTTCGAGCAGCCATCGAGTCCCACACCGGGCGGATTCACTCAGCGAGCCCGGTCGCCTCCGGATTCAACAGCCAGCTCGCGATCCGCCTGCGCTGTGATGCCGGAGATGTGCACGTGAAGGGCCTCCGCTCCGACCACCGTCGGGCATGGACCCAGGGGCGTGAAGCCGAGGTGAACCCGTACCTGAAAGACATCTCCCCGGAACTCCTGTGGAGGGTGAAGGGGAGCGGCTGGGATCTCCTCGGTTTTGACCACATCGCCGGGCACCATGCGGACTACGGCCCTGAATCTCCTGACCTGTCCCGCATGGTCCACCTCCTTGGTCAGCTGAATAGGGTGCAGCTCCCTCCTGTCGAACTGAGAGAAGCCGGTCAGCGACTCAGCGCTTATGTGGATCCATCACAGCGTCGGCTGTTTGAAGGGGACTCCCTGCTTCACACGGATCTGAACAACGAGAATGTTCTGATTCATGGAAATCGTGCATACCTGGTCGACTGGGCCTGGGCCACGAAAGGCGCACCCTGGCTTGACGCGGGATACTGGGTGCTCTGGCTCATGGCCGCAGGAAAGCACAGCGCCGAGCAGGCTGAGAAGTGGGCTTGTCAGGTCCCGTCCTGGGGGGAAGCCGCGCCGAAGGCCCTGGAAGCCTTCGCCCTCGCCAACTCTCGACTGTGGCATGAGATCGGTGGGGACGCCCCTGACTCCTGGACCTCTCGCATGATCCAGGCTTCCGAGGAGTGGTTGCAGCACCGGCAAGGGCTCTCCGAGAAATGACCTGAGTCAGGCACACCCAACGGCTCCACACCGCGTCCTGCACGCACGTCACCCGGCCGGGGACCATATGGTCCTGATCGGCCGGGTGACGGAGGTACGGCTGGGCGAGGGCTCGCCGATGGTCTACTACGACCGGTCGTTCCGGACGCTGGCGTAGGGCGCGCCGCCGATGGCTCAGCGGGTGCGGGGCGTGCCGCCCTTCGGGAGCTTCATGCCCTTCGGCATCGGTCCCTTCGGCAGTGGCATGTTGCTCATCAGGTCGCCCATCGCGCGCAGCCGGTCGTTGGTGGCGGTCACCTGGGGGCCGGTCAGCACCCGGGGCAGCTTCAGCATCGTGGTGCGCAGCTTCTTCAGCTCGGTCTGGCCCTCGCCGGTGCCCACGATCACATCGTGCACCGGTACATCGGCCACGACCCGGTTCATCTTCTTCTTCTCGGCGGCCAGCAGGCTCTTGACCCGGTTCGGGTTGCCCTCGGCGACCAGGACGATGCCGGCCTTGCCGACCGCCCGGTGCACCACGTCCTGGCTGCGGTTCATCGCCACCGCGGGGGTCGTGGACCAGCCCCGGCCGATGTTGTCGAGCACCGCCGCGGCGGCGCCCGGCTGGCCCTCCATCTGCCCGAAGGCGGCCCGCTCGGCCCGGCGCCCGAACACGATCGCCGTCCCGAGGAAGGCGAGCAGCAGGCCCAGGATGCCGAGATAGATGGGGTGACCGATCAAGAATCCGATCGCGAGGAAGACACCGAGGATGCCGATTCCGACAGCCGCGAGCACCAGACCGATCTTCTTGTCGGCCCTGCGGGTCATCTTGTAGGTCAGAGCGATCTGTTTCAGTCGCCCGGGGTTCGCGGCGTCCGCCGCGGATTCCTTCCTCGCCATGCCACGAAGTCTACGTGTCTCCCGCGCCGCCTTCGACGGCGGTGCGGTCAGGAGCGGGCGGCGAAGGTCTGGTCGAGGACGCGCTGGGCCTCGACCCGGTCCTTGGCGCGGCGGCGGTCCTCCAGGACGGAGGTCCAGGCGTTGCGCCGGGCGGTGCGCTGGCCGCCGCTCATGAGCAGCGACTCGACGGCCCGCAGGGCGGTGGTGAACGACGGGATCGCCGTCGCGCGGACAGGCGCGGCCTGCATGGTGGTCCCCCTACTGGATGGGCTGGTGAGCCGGGTGAGCTGGTGAGCCGGATGAGCTGGATGGCTGTGGAAACGGGAGTTCGAGCTGTGGGTACAGCGTCACTGCTTGGTGTTACCAGGGCGTGACCGACCGGTCAAACACCAATGAAACCTGGATAAGGACCCCGCGCACGCCGACGCGGCCCCGGCGTACGCCCTCATCTGGGCGGACGGCCGGGGCCGCGTCGTACGGTGTTCTACTACTCGGTAGTCACTTGTGCGCGAATTCACACGCCTGCCGCAACCCGCGGTGCGGCACCCCCGGCTGACCCCTCCTCAGACGGCCTGCACCGCGATGAACGCACCCCGCTTCTCGACGGCCATCTGGTACAGCCGCCCGGCGCGGTAGGAGGAGCGGACCAGCGGGCCGGACATGACGCCGGAGAAGCCGATCTCCTCGGCCTCCTGCTTCAGCTCCACGAACTCCTGCGGCTTGACCCAGCGCTCCACCGGGTGGTGGCGGACCGAGGGGCGCAGGTACTGGGTGATGGTGACCAGCTCGCAGCCCGCGTCGTGCAGCTGGCGCAGCGCGTCGCTGACCTCCTCGCGGGTCTCGCCCATGCCGAGGATCAGATTGGACTTGGTGACCAGGCCGAAGTCCCGGGCGGCGGTGATCACCTTCAGGGAGCGGTCGTAGCGGAAGCCGGGGCGGATGCGCTTGAAGATCCGCGGGACGGTCTCGACATTGTGCGCGAAGACCTCGGGGCGGGACGAGAAGACCTCCGCCAGCTGCTCCGGCACCGCGTTGAAGTCGGGAGCGAGCAGCTCCACCTTGGTCCGCCCGGCCTCGCGCTCCGCGGTCTGGGCGTGGATCTGGCGCACGGTCTCCGCGTACAGCCAGGCGCCGCCGTCGGCCAGGTCGTCGCGGGCGACGCCGGTGATGGTGGCGTAGTTCAGGTCCATGGTGACGACCGACTCGCCGACCCGGCGGGGCTCGTCCCGGTCGAGGGCCTCGGGCTTGCCGGTGTCGATCTGGCAGAAGTCGCAGCGCCGGGTGCACTGGTCGCCGCCGATGAGGAAGGTCGCCTCGCGGTCCTCCCAGCACTCGTAGATGTTGGGGCAGCCGGCTTCCTGGCAGACCGTGTGCAGACCCTCGCTCTTCACCAGGTTCTGCATCTTGGTGTACTCGGGGCCCATTTTCGCCCGCGTCTTGATCCACTCGGGCTTGCGCTCGATGGGGGTCTGGGCGTTGCGGACCTCCAGGCGCAGCATCTTGCGTCCGTCGGGTGAGACTGCGGACACGACCGGCTCCCTAGTCATTCGGTGGTGGTGCGGCGAATCGGTTTCGTGGTGCGGCGAATCGGTTTCGGTGGTGCGGCGGTGTTCTCCGGGCCGCCGCGGTGTTTCTGTGGTACGGCGACTTTTCAGGGTACGCCCGACCGTGTGCGCGGGTGCTACGCCGCCGGAGTCGTCTCGATCACGCGCGGTTTCGGGTCCGCCTGCTCCAGGACGTCGCGCAGATGGCGCTCCACCACCGGGACGACCTCCTCGACCGTCACGTCCCGGCCCAGCTCGCTCGCCAGGGACGCCACCCCGGCGTCCCGGATGCCGCACGGGATGATCCGGTCGAACCACTGGTTGTCGGGGTTCACATTGAGCGCGAAGCCATGCATGGTGACGCCCTTGGCGACCCGGATGCCGATGGCCGCGATCTTGCGGTCCTCGCGGCGCTGCCCCGCGTTGGAGGGCGCGTACTCCGGGCCGTTCAGCCGGGCGTCGAACTCGTCGTCGGCCAGCCGGGGATCGAAGTCCAGGGCGAGCCCGCCCAGCGCCGGGCGCCGCTCCACCGGGTCGCCCAGCACCCACACCCCGCTGCGGCCCTCGATGCGGGTGGTGTCCAGACCGAACTCGGCGCAGACCCGGATCAGGGCCTCCTCCAGCCGCCGGACATGCGCGACCACGTCCACCGGGCGGGGCAGCTTCTGGATCGGGTAGCCCACGAGCTGGCCCGGACCGTGCCAGGTGATCTTGCCGCCCCGGTCCACATCGACGACCGGCGTGCCGTCCAGGGGCCGCTCGCTGTCCGCGGTGCGCCGTCCGGCGGTGTAGACGGGCGGGTGCTCCAGCAGCAGTACGGTGTCCTCGATCTCGTCGGCGAAGCGCGCCGCGTGCACCCGGCGCTGCTCGTCCCACGCCTCCTGGTACTCGACGGCGTCCGCGCCGAATCCCAAGCGGACGAACCGCAATCCACTCACGGCAAGCGCCTCCCTAGGGCGATCCATGTGCCAGGCACGTAATGCGCTCACGCCACTGTACGTCCGCCCCCCGCGCGTCAGCCCTTGAGGCAATCCTCACACGATCGGATGAAAGCACGCGGAAGTGTGCGAGCGGCTGGCTACCCTCCGCTACATTCGCGCCGTTCATGAGGCCATAAGGGCTGCTCACAGGCAATCCGGGCCCTTCGGCCCGGAAGGCAGGAGATCGCACCGCAGATGACGGAACGACCCGCGCAGCGCACTCCCAACCGCCAGCTCGCCGCGCTCATCGCAGAAGCGGGGTTCTCCAACGCAGGTCTCGCCCGTCGAGTCGACCAGCTCGGTCTTGAGCACGGCCTCGACCTCAGATACGACAAGACATCCGTCACCCGCTGGCTCCGCGGCCAGCAGCCGCGCGGCACCACCCCCGCGCTCATCGCCGAGGTCTTCACCCGCCGCCTCGGCCGCCGGCTCACCGCCCAGGACCTCGGCCTGGACGCCTGCGCACCCGTCTACGCCGGGCTGGAGTTCGCAGGCAGTCCCGACGAGGCGGTGGACATCGTCGGCGGGCTGTGGCGCAAGGACTCCGGCAGCCACGCCGAACTCCGCAAGATCGCCTTCACCGCGGCCGGGCTGGTGGTCCCCAGCCGGGACTGGCTGATCGGCAAGCCCGACGACCGGGTGGCCCGCGCGGAGCCGCCGCCGAGGGTGCCGGTGCAGGCCGCCCGGCCCGGTGTGCCCAAGCAGCGCGGCCAGGGCGACCGCGGCCCCCGCCACAAGGTCTCCGGCGGGGACATCGCCGCCCTGCGCTCGGTCGCCGATCTGTTCCGCGCCCTGGACCACATGTACGGCGGCGGCCACGCCCGGCAGGCCCTGGTGCGCTATCTGGAGCACGAGTGCGAGCCGATGCTGCGCGGCACCTACGGCGAACAGACCGGCCGCCGGCTGTTCAGCGCCGCCGCGGATCTCACCCGGCTCGCGGGCTGGACGTCGTACGACATCGCCGCGCACGGGCTCGCCCAGCGGTACTTCGTGCAGGCGCTGCGGCTCGCGCAGGCGGCGGGGGACCGGGGGTACGGCTCGTACGTCCTGGTCACCATGAGCCGGCAGGCCGTCTATCTCGGCCACGGGCGGGAGGCCGTACAGCTCGCGCGGGTGGCCCAGCAGGGGGTCGGCGGGGTGGCTCCGCCGGTGGTGCAGGCGCTGCTGCACGCGGCGGAGGCGCGCGGGCACGGGGTGCTCGGCGAGGTACGGGCCTGCACCGCGTCCCTGGTACGGGCCGAACGCGCGCTGGAGGCGGCGCGGCCCGGGGACGAGGTGCCGCACTGGGCGCGGTTCTTCGACGAGGCACAGCTCGCCGATGAGCTGGGGCACTCGCACCGGGATCTCCAGCAGTTCCGGGCGGCGGCGCAGCATGCGGAGAGGTCGTTGCAGCTGAGGGCTCCCGCCTTTGCCCGGAGTCGGTTGTTCTGCCGGGTGGTGCTGGCGACGGCGCGGCTGGGGTTGGGGGAGCTGGAGCAGGCGTGCCAGTTGGCGGCGGAGGCCGCTGGGCAGGCTGCGGAGATGCGGTCTGTGCGGGCGTTGGAGTATGTGCGGGATTTCGAGCGGCGGTTGGAGCCGTATAAGGATGCGGCGCCGGTGAGGGGGTATCGGGAGCGGGTGGCGGGGTTGGGGTAGGGGGTGGGGTATGGGGGTGGGGGTTGTCGGTCGGGTGCGGGTGGGTGGGGGCTGGTTGCGCAGTTCCCCGCGCCCCTGGGAGGGGTGGTGGGGGTTGGTGGTCGGGTGGCCGCCGTCGGGGGCTGATCGCGCAGTTCCCCGCGCCCCTGGGAGGGGGGTGGTGGGGGTTGGTGGTCGGGTGGCGGCTGTTGGTGGCTGGGCGCGCAGTTCCTCGCGCCCCTGAGGGGGTTGGGGTTGTGGTGGGTTGGGGGGTCCCCGTGCTTCTCAGGGGGGTGGTCTCGGCGTCCTTTGGGGGCGCGGGGAACTGCGCGATCGGCCACCCGCCCGCCGTCAGCCGTATGACGAGCCCCGTCATCCTTACGCCGCGCGAGCCGTCGGTGTTGGGTCCGCGCTGTGGAGGGATCCGGTGTCGCCCAGGTCGCCTACGATCGCTGCTGCCGCCCGGCGGCCCGAGTGCAGGGCGCCCTGGACCGTGCTCGTGTCCCGGTGGTCGCCGCACACGTACAGGCCCGCCATCACCCGCACCGGACGCCGTAGGTCGTGGGGCGCCCGCATCGCCGGGACGGCCTCCGCGGTGTGGTGGACGGCCAGGGTCTCCCAGTGCCGGGTCTCCATCCCGTACAGCCGCGACAGATGGGACTTCACCGCCGCCTCCAGGTCGGCCGGGGGCGCCCCCAGGACCGTCGAGGAGATCAGCGCGCGGCCCTGTGGCGCCCGGGTCGGGTCCACCGCGCTGACCACCGCCGTGTGGGCCACCGGACCGCCCCGGTCGGCGTCCAGGAGCAGCGCGGTGCCGGTGCGGGGCGGTTCGTCGGTGGTGTGGTGCAGGACCGTCACCGGGTGGAAGTCCGGCACCCGCAGCCCCGGCAGCAGATCCGCCGCGCTGCGCGCGTCCGTCGCCAGCAGCACCGCCCGGCACCGGAACTCGCCGTGCTCCGCGGTGGTCACCGAGGTCGTGGAGACGGCGGTGGCCCGGACCCCGGTGTGCAGGGTCCCCGGCGGCAGGGTCCGGGCGAGGAGTTCCGGGAGGGCCTCCGCGCCTCCCTCCGGCAGACAGAGCCGCCCCGCCGCGAAGGCCCGCAGCGCGAGGTCGGCGCACCGGCTGGACGTGGTCAGCTCCGGGTCGCACAGCAGCGCGGCGAGCAGCGGACGCAGAAAGCCGTCGACGGTACGGGCGGGCAGCCCGCGCGCGGCGAGGGCCTGACCGGCGGGCGCCTCCGGGCGGGCCAGCACCCGTTCCACCGGCGTCGCGGCGAGCCGGGCCAGCGCGGTGCGCAGCCGGGCGTGATCGACGGCGGTGCCCAGCGGACGGGGCAGGGCGGCCGGGGATCGGGGCAGCGGCTGGGAGCGCGGGGCGGTCGCCAGGGCGCGTACCGCGTGAAGTGCGCCCCTTGCGCTCCCTCCGTTCGCCGGGGTGCCCGTGCGGTGCAGTCGGCCGTCACTGTGCAGCAGCACGCCCGGGGCGAACGGCCGGAGCACCAGACCGTCCAGGCCCGGGGTCCGGCGCAGTTCCGGGAACGCGGTGGACAGCAACTGGCCGATCCGGTCGAGACGGAACCCGTCGACCTTCTCCGTCGCCATCCGGCCCCCCACCCACGGGGCGGCCTCCAGTACGGCGGTCGACACTCCTGCGCTGGTCAGCCTGTGCGCGGCGGAGAGCCCGGCGACCCCGGCTCCCACCACGACGACATCCGCCTGATACGCGGGCTGAAGCACGTGCCCCTCCCTGAGGTCGCGCGGCCGGTGGAGTCCTCATGCCCCGTGGCCGCCGGGAAAATCCGGGTTCAGATCGAGGGTAGGCAGGCGATCTTCCCAGGTCAGTCGCGCACGCACAGGGTCACGGTCGCACAGAGGTGGCATACGGAGGCAGAGGGGGGCAAGGGGCGGGTTGTCCGGCGGCTGACGGAGAGCGGGGGTTGCCCGCCCGCCCCCCTGCTCCTCCCCCCTAGCGGAGCGCCGCCCGTACCGCGTCCTCGATGCCCGGGAACGCGAACACGAACCCCGACTCCAGCAGGCGCCCCGGCAGGACCCGCTGGCTGCCCAGGACATCGCCGGACATCTCGCCCAGCACCGCCCGCAGTACGGGGGAGGGGACCGGGAACCGGGCCGGGCGGTGCAGCACCCGGGCCATCGCCTCGGTGATCTCACGGTTCGTCAGCGGCTCGGGGGCGGTGAGGTTGAACGGGCCGGACAGATCGTCGCGGTCCAGCAGATGCCGGAGCGCGGCCACCTCGTCGTGCAGGGCGATGAAGGACCAGTACTGCCTGCCGTCCCCGAGGCGTCCGCCCAGCCCCGCCTTGAAGAGCGGGAACAGCCGGGCCCACGCCCCGCCCTCCCGCGCCACCACCAGCCCGGTCCGGGCGAACACCGTCCGCACCCCGGCCCGCTCCGCCGGAGCCGCCGCCGCCTCCCAGTCCACGCACATCTGAGGCAGGAACCCGGTGCCGGCCGGCGCGCTCTCGTCCACCGCGCGGTCGCCGGTCAGCCCGTAGAAGCCCATCGCGCTGCCGTTCACGAACACCCGCGGCGGCACCTCCAGCGCGGCGACCGCCTCGGCCAGTGCCGTGGTGCCCCCGATCCGGCTGCGCCGCAGCCGCGCCTTGTAGGCGTCCGACCAGCGCCGGTCGCCCACCCCGGCGCCCGCCAGGTTCACCACCGCCGTACAGCCCTCAAGGCCCGCCGTGTCCACGCGGCCCGCCTCCGGGTCCCAGCGGACCTCGTCCCCGCCGCGCGGCTCGCGCCGCACCAGCCGTACCACCTCATGACCGTCGGCGGTCAGGGAGCGGACCAGGGAGCCACCGATCAGACCGGACGCACCGGCCACCGCGATACGCGAACGTTCCATGCGGTCATTGTCCTCACCGGGCTCGGGACGGCACACGTCACGGGGCCCTCGCGGCGGTGTGAAATCCGCGGGCCCGGTGCGGCGGGCGGTCGTACAGTGATCCGCATGCCCGCACCGCACATACGCCATGCCCTGCCCGAGGACGAGCCCGCGCTCATCCGGCTCGACCGGGAGAGCTGGTCCCCGCAGCACGCGGTGAGCCCGCGTCCGGAGGCCGACCAGCCCTTCTTCGGCAAGCGCAGCGGCCCGCTCGACCACTTCGTCGCCGAACTCGACGGACAGGTCGTCGGCTATGTCCGGATCGGGTTCCCCACCGAACTCGCCTCCAATGCCCATGTGCGCCAGATCCGCGGGCTCGCCGTCGCCGAGGAGGCCCGCGGGCACGGCATCGGGCGGGCGCTGGTGCGGGCCGCCGTCGAGGAGGCCCGCATCCGGGGCGCCCGCCGGATCTCCCTGCGCGTCCTCGGCCACAACACCGCCGCCCGCGCGCTCTACGCGTCCGAGGGGTTCGTGGTCGAGGGCGTCCAGCCGGAGGAGTTCTTCCTCGACGGGAGCTATGTGGACGACGTGCTCATGGCACGGTCGCTCTAGCGCCGAGGCGCGTGTCGGCGGCGGTCACGTCGTCACCACCTCACCGGTGTCCACCGGGGCCGTCGCGCTCGCCGCGCGCTGCGCGTCCGGCGAGACCTCCGCCGCCGTCAGCACATATCCCGTCCGCGCGTCCGAGGTGGAGCGGGCGAAGACCACGCCGAACACCCGGCCGTCCGTGGTCAGCAGCGGGCCGCCCGAGTTGCCGGGCCGGACCGTGGAGCGGATCGAGTAGATCTCCCGGGTGACGGTCGCGTCGCTGTAGATGTTCTGCCCGCGCGCGTCCACCCGGCTCGCGACCGTCGCCGCCTGGAGATCCAGACCGCCGTCCTGCGGATAACCGGCGACCACCGCCGCGTCCCCGCGCGCGGCCTCGTCGTCGAAGGACAGCACCGGCGCGGTCAGCCCCGGTACGTACAGGACCGCCACGTCCTTGTCCGGGTCGAACAGCACCACCCGCGCCTCGTACGCCCGCCCGACGCCGCCGACCCGGACCGTCGGCGCGTCGATACCGGCCACCACATGGGCGTTGGTCATCACCCGCTCCCGCGCGTACACGAACCCGCTGCCCTCGCGGCCCTGGTCGCCCACCACGCCCTCCACCTTGACCGTGCTGCGCTGGGCGGCGGTGGTCGCGGCGGCCGTGACACTGTCGCCGGACGGCTCGGCCACCTCCGCCGTCGACTCGTTCTCGAACGGGTTGAAGACCTGCGGGAAACCCGCCTCGGTCAGTGCCGAGGTGGCCCCCGAGAACCAGGCCGGAGTGGTGTCCGGCATCACGCCCTGGACCGTGCCCAGCAGCCGGGAGTCGCGGATCGCGGTGGTCAGCAGCGGTGACGACGAGGCCGCCAGCACACTCGCCGCGACCCAGGCCACGATCACCACCGCCACCGAGTTGGCGACCGCGCCGCCCACTCCGTCGGCCACCCGGAGCGGCCCCCGGTCCAGCTCGTGCCGCAGCCGCAGCGCCAGCCGCCCGGCCAGCTCATGGCCCACCACGGCCGGCACCAGCACCGTGCACACCGCCGTCACCGTCGCCGCCGTCGTACCCGGCGAGACCAGGTCCATCACCCACGGCAGGATCCACACACCGATCGCCGCGCCGCCCACGAACCCGGCCAGCGACACGCAGCCGGCCACCAGCCCTCTGCGGTACCCGGAGGCCGCGTACACCACGATCACCACAAGCAGCAGAATGTCGAGCAGGTCCATGTGTGCCGCCCTTCGCTCGGACCGTGCGCACCCATTCCCACGCGCGCCACGGGACCGGTGATCAGCGCCGCCCGCGATCGGCCGGACACCGTCTGTACCGCGGAAAACGTCGCGGACCGGGACGATGGTTCCACCAGGTGGCACAGCACACATCGCGGACGGTCCGGCGGGCACCCAGAGTGGGATCATGCGTGCCCCCTCCTGGCGCAACGCCGCACACGGCGTCGTGCGGCGCTCCCGTGACGTGTCACGCCGGTCCCGGGACGCCCTACGGCGCTACGGCGGCCCGCGCGCGATGTCCCGGCTGCCGCGCCTGCCCCGGCTGCCCCGCCCGCCCCGTCTCCCTCCGGTCCGGCTGCCCCGCGCCGCCGTCCTCGCCCTGGCCTGTCTGCCCGGGGCCGCCGCCGTCACCGTGCTCGGACTGTGCGCCCGGGGCGTCGAACGCGAGGGCACGGAGCAGGCCGTCCGCGAGGTCGCCGCCCGGCCCGCCACGCACGGCGCGCCCCGGCCGTCGATCCTGCCCCGCTCGGCCTGGCTCGCCGCCCCCGAGGCCCCCGGCCGCCCCACACCCCGCTACGACGACAAGGTCGTCGCCGTCTTCGTGCACCACACCGACTCGCCCAACGGCTACGACTGCGCCGACACCCCCGACATCATCCGCGCCCTGTCCGCCGGACAGACCGGCGTCCGCGACTGGGACGACATCGGCTACAACTTCCTCGTCGACCGCTGCGGGGTCGTCTACGAGGGCCGCGCGGGCGGCATCACCCGGGCCGTCACCGGCGCCCACACCCAGGGCTTCAACCACCGCACCGCCGGGATCGCCGCGATCGGCACCTTCACCGCCGGCGCGGAGGTGCCGCAGGCGATGACCGACGCCATCGCCGGGCTCGCCGCCTGGAAACTGGGACTGGCCGGGGCCGACCCCCGGGGCAGGGTCAAGCTGGTCTCCAGCAACAGTCTCAGCCGGTACGTCTCCGGCACCCCGGCGGTGCTTCCGGCCGTCGCCGGGCACAACGACGGCTTCATGACCAGTTGCCCCGGCGCCGCGCTGACGGCCCGCCTGCCGGAGATCCGGGAACGCGCGGCCCGCCTCCAGGGCCGCGCCCCGGCACCGGGCCTGCGGCCGGGTGAACCGACGACGGGCGCGTCCGCGGGGCCGAGCGTGGTGCCGCCGCTGGGGGCGGTGCCGTCGAGTGCGGTGGCAGGGAGTGTGGTGCCGTCGAGCGCCGTGTCGTCGAGTGCCGTGTCGTCTAGTACCGCGCCGTCGAGTGCCGTGCCTTCTGGGATCCCGTTGCTGAGGGCGGGGATCGAGCCCGTCAATCCGGGGCTGCTTCTCAAACCGGGAACCCCCGCTCCCGGCCCTACTCCTACTCCTTGAAGCGGTCCCACAGCCGGGGATAGCGCTCGGCCAGCACCCGCTCGTTCTCGAAGTCGACCGGCGTGCCCTCCGGCTCGGAGGGCGCCGGGGCGATCCCCAGATCCGGTGCCACCGTGCCGGTGAGCTGCTCGTACGCCTCGTCCGCCGCGTACCCCAGCTCCTCCCCGTCGCCGTCGATCTCCTCGTCGAAGTCGTCCAGGAGATCGGCCAGCGCGTCCGGGTCGTGCAGGGCGCCCTCGTACACCTCCCGGCCCTGGCCGATCAGCCAGCAGCGGAAGAAGTCGAAGGCGTCGTCGCTGACGCCGTCCAGCAGCACCCAGGCGGCACCCCACAGATCCCAGCGGTAGGCGCGGTTGTAGCGGGCCTCGAAATGCCGGGCGAAGTCCAGGACCAGATCGGGCTCCAACTGCAGCAGCCGGTCGACCAGCACGTCGGCCTGCTCGTCAGGGTCGCCCTCGGCGGCCTCGCGGGTGGCGTCCACCAGCTCCCAGAACTCCGTCTCGTCCATCACGCCACAAGCATCGGGCCTCGGCGCCGGAGCCGCACGCGGAGTGGGGCGGATCGTTATCGACCGGCGCCCGCGCGATACAGCGCCGCCTGCCGTCCGGCGTCCCTGGCGAACCGTTTGCGCAGCGCCGCCGGGGCCACCACCTCCACCTCCGGACCGAGCGCCGTCAGCTGGGTGTGGGCGACCTCCTCGGACTCCACCCGCAGGGTGACCGTGGCCCACCCCCGCTCGTCCGGCTCCGCCGCCTCCAGCACGTCCCGCGCCGCCACCGGGTCCACGACATGCGGCAGTCTCCGCAGCCCCTCCGCCGACAGCCGGACGACGATCTCGGCGCGCAGCAGCGAACGGGCGAACCGCAGCGCCTGCTCCGCCCAGAACCCCGGCAGATCGAACCCCTCGTCCCGGACGAACCGCTCCGCGCCCGGCTCGATCGCGGTGAACCGGTCGATCCGGTACGTCCGGAAGGTCCCCGGCTCCGCGACCCGCGCGCACAGATACCAGACCCCCGCCTTCAGCACGAGCCCGTACGGCTCCAGCAGCCGCTCCACCTCGCCGTCCCCGCGCCGGTAGCGGGCGGTGACCTCCCGGTCGTCCCACACCGCGTCCGCGACGGCGGGCAGCAGCGGGGGCGTCGGAGGCTCACGGAACCAGTTCGGGGCGTCCAGATGGAACCGCTGCGCCGCGGTACGGGACGCGTCCCGCAGGGACGGCAGCAGCGCGGCCGACACCTTCAGCCGGGCCGCGGAGGCCGCGTCCTCCAGCCCCATCTCGCGCAGCGCGCCCGGCACGCCCGACAGGAACAGCGCCTCGGCCTCGCTGCGGGCGAGCCCCGTCAGCCGGGTGCGGTATCCGCCGATCAGGCGGTATCCGCCGGCCCGGCCCCGGTCCGCGTACACCGGGACGCCCGCCTCCGACAGGGCCTGCGCGTCCCGCGTCACGGTCCGCTCCGACACCTCCAGCTCCCGCGCCAGCTCGGCGGCGGTCATGGAGGGGCGGGACTGGAGCAGCAGAACCATTTTGATGAGACGGGCAGCGCGCATGGGTCACATGATGGGGGAGCGTCGGGAGACGGGGGTGGGTTTTCGGGTGCGGGTTGGGTCGTGGCCGGTCGCGCAGTTCCTCCCCCAGAGGGGGTACCCCCAGCGCCCCTAAAGACGAGGCCCGCCCACGGCGCCGGTCTTTTTGCGGGGAGCGCCGGGAGGCGGGTGCGGGTGCGTTGTGGCCGGTCGCGCAGTTCCCCGCGCCCCTGAAAGACGCGCGCGTCTTCTAGGGGCGCGGGGAACTGCGCGACCAGCCCCCACCGACCCGCACCCGAATTACTACCCGCGGCCGACCTACAACCCGTACCGCTCCCGAGCCTCCTTCACCGCGGTAGCGGACACCGCACCGCCACGCGCCAGCCTCGCCAGCGATGCCACGACGATCGACTCCGCGTCCACCCCGAAGTGGCGGCGGGCCGCGTCACGGGTGTCGGAGAGGCCGAAACCGTCGGCGCCCAGCGAGGTGTAGTCCTGCTCGACCCACTGCGCGATCTGGTCCGGCACCTGGCGCATGTAGTCGGAGACCGCCAGCACCGGGCCCTCCGCGCCCTGGAGCGCCTGTCGTACGAACGGCACCCGCTCCTCGCCGCGCAGCAGAGCCGCGTCCGCCTCCAGGGCGTCCCGGCGCAGCTCGGTCCAGGACGTCGCCGACCAGACGTCCGCCGCCACGCCCCACTCCTCGGCGAGCAACCTCTGCGCCTTCAGCGCCCAGTGGATCGCCGTGCCGGAGCCGAGGAGCTGGATGCGGGGGGCGTTGGCCGCCGTCACGTTCAGACCCGCGGACTCCGCCGTGTTGAAGCGGTACAGGCCCTTGACGATGCCCTCGTCGATACCCAGCCCGGCGGGCTTCGCGGGCTGTGGCACCGGCTCGTTGTAGACGGTGAGGTAGTAGAAGACGTCCTGGTCCTCGCCGGGCGCGGCCTCGCCGTACATCCGGCGCAGGCCCTCGCGGACGATCACCGCGATCTCGTAGGCGAACGCGGGGTCGTAGGAGAGCGCGGCCGGGTTGGTGGAGGCGATCAGCGGGGAGTGGCCGTCGGCGTGCTGGAGGCCCTCGCCGGTCAGGGTGGTCCGGCCCGCCGTGGCGCCGACCAGGAAGCCCCGGCCGAGCTGGTCGCCGAGCTGCCACATCTGGTCGGCGGTGCGCTGCCAGCCGAACATCGAGTAGAAGATGTAGAACGGGATCATCGCCTCGCCGTGCGTCGCGTACGCGCTGGACGCGGCGATGAAGTCGGCCATCGAACCGGCCTCGGTGATCCCCTCGTTGAGGATCTGGCCGTTCGTGGCCTCCTTGTAGTACATGAGCTGGTCGCGGTCGACGGGCTCATAGGTCTGGCCCTTGGGGGAGTAGATCCCGAGGGACGGGAAGAGCGACTCCATGCCGAAGGTGCGGGCCTCGTCGGGCACGATCGGCACCCAGCGCTTCCCGGTCTCCTTGTCCCGCACCAGGTCCTTGACCAGCCGTACGAAGGCCATGGTGGTCGCCACGCTCTGGGTGCCCGAGCCCTTGTCGAAGGAGGCGAACGCCTTCTCCGACGGGGCGGGCAGCGGGGCCAGCGGGTGCGTGCGGCGGGCCGGGGCCGGACCGCCGAGGGCCGCGCGGCGCTCCTGGAGGTAGCGCACCTCGGGGGAGCCGGCACCCGGGTGGGCGTAGGGCACCTGGCCGTCGGCGAAGGCGGAGTCCGGTACCGGCAGCTCCAGCAGGTCCCGCATCGCCTTGAACTCGTCCACCGTCAGCTTCTTCATCTGGTGGTTGGCGTTCTTCGAGGCGAAGCCGGTGCCGAGGGTGTGGCCCTTGACGGTCTGCGCCAGGATCACCGTCGGCGCGCCCTTGAACTCCACGGCCGCCTTGTACGCCGCGTACACCTTGCGGGCCTCGTGGCCGCCGCGCGAGAGGTGGAAGCACTCCAGGATCTTGTCGTCGCTGAGCAGCTTGGCCAGCTCGGCGAGCGCCGGGTCCTTGCCGAAGAAGTCCTGGCGGATATAGGCCGCGTCCCGCGTCTGGTACGTCTGCACCTGGGCGTCCGGGACCTCGCGCAGCCGCCGCAGCAGGGCGCCGGTGGTGTCGAGCGCGAACAGCTCGTCCCAGGCGCCGCCCCACAGCGACTTGACGACATTCCAGCCGGCGCCGCGGAACTGGGCCTCCAGCTCCTGCACGATCTTGAAGTTGGCGCGGACCGGGCCGTCCAGGCGCTGGAGGTTGCAGTTGATGACGAAGGTGAGGTTGTCCAGCTCCTCGCGGGCCGCCAGCGCCAGGGCCGCCGTCGACTCCGGCTCGTCCATCTCGCCGTCGCCGAGGAACGCCCATACGTGCGAGGACGAGACGTCCTTGATGCCGCGGTGGGTGAGGTAGCGGTTGAAACGGGCCTGGTAGATCGCCGAGAGCGGGCCGAGGCCCATGCTGACCGTCGGGAACTCCCACAGCCACGGCAGCCGCCGCGGGTGCGGGTAGGACGGCAGTCCGCTGCCGCCGGACTCCTGGCGGAAGTGGTCGAGATGCTGCTCGGAGAGGCGCCCGTCGAGGAAGGCGCGGGCGTAGATACCGGGGGAGGCGTGGCCCTGGATGTAGAGCTGGTCGCCCGAGCCGTCGCCCTCCTTGCCCTTGAAGAAGTGGTTGAAGCCGGTCTCGTAGAGCCAGGCCGCGGAGGCGAAGGTGGCGATGTGCCCGCCGACGCCGTACTTGCTGCCGCGGGTCACCATCGCCGCCGCGTTCCACCGGTTGTACGCGGTGATCCGGGACTCCAGCGCCTCGTCACCGGGCACGGCCGGTTCGGCGGAGGTCGGGATGGTGTTGACGTAGTCGGTTTCGAGGAGCTTCGGCAGCGCGATGCCGGTGCCCTCCGCGCGCTCCAGGGTGCGGCGCATCAGATAAGCCGCACGGTGCGGGCCGGCAGCCTTGGCGACGGCGTCCAGCGAAGCCTGCCACTCGGCGGTCTCCTCCGGGTCCCGGTCGGGGAGCTGGTCGAGCGCGCTCGGCTGGATGGCGTAGGGGTCGGTCATGTCGCCGCCTTCCTCAGTCGAAGGGGGTTCCCTCATCGGTAAGGGTTCGGGGGTGCCCTTGGTCTTTGGCAGGACAGGGCGTGAGGCTCTGGTGGAAGCCCGTCCGTGACTGTAACTCCCTGATCGATGATCGATCAAAGGGTTGAGGGAGAAAACCTCTTGATCACGAGAAAGTGGGCACGGGGTGTCATTCGAACAGGCACGCGGTGCCGTGTTCTCGACGGATTTTCGAAGGGTTTCCGCAGGTGGGGGAGGTACGAGCGAACGATCGCTCACACGCCGCCCGGCGGGGGAGGACCGTTTACTCAGGGCTCGCCACTCGGGCTCGCTACTCGGGGCTGGTGCGGGGGGCGCAGCCCAGCACATGGGCCTTCACGATCTCCGCGATCCGCGGATCCCGGCGCCGGAACGCGTCCACCAGCTCCTCGTGCTCCTCCGCGTACGACTGCTGGACCGTGCCCAGCCAGCGGATGGACAGCGCCGTGAACACCTCGATGCCGAGCCCCTCCCAGGTGTGCAGCAGCACCGAGTTCCCGGCCGCGCAGACCAGCTCGCGGTGGAAGCCGACGGTGTGCCGCACCTGGGAGGTGCCGTCGGCGCGGCTGTCGGCCTCGTACAGGGCCGTGACATGGGGTTCCAGGGCCGAGCAGTCGCCGGCCAGGCGCTCCGCCGCCAGCTCCGCCGCGATGGCCTCCAGACCGGCCCGCACGGGGTAGCTCTCCTCCAGATCGGCCGCGGTCAGATTGCGCACCCGCACGCCCTTGTTCGGCGCGGACTCGATCAGCCGCAGCGACTCCAGCTCGCGCAGCGCCTCGCGCACCGGGGTCTGGCTGACCTCCAGCTCCGTGGCGATCCGCCGCTCCACGATCCGCTCGCCCGGCTGCCAGCGTCCGCTGATGATCCCCTCAAGGATGTGCTCGCGGATCTGTTCGCGCAGCGAGTGGATGACGGGCGCGGTCATGAGAGCTCCTTAACGTTTGACGTTTAGACAATACGGCGGGAGCGCTCCGCTGGGGTGGCAGGGCGGGGTGCTTTCGTGCAGGTGAGATGAGGGTTACACGGGGTTGTCGGCGCGCAGTGGGGTGGGTGGTTCTGATGAGAGGCGGGTGCGGGTGGGATGGGGCTGGTCGCGCAGTTCCTCCCCCAGAGGGGGTACCCCCAGCGCCCCCTAACGGCGACGCCCCCGCCCGGGGTTTCCGGGGCGGGGGCGTCTTGGGTGCCGAAGGGCCTGTTACAGGCCCAGTTCCACCTCGAACTCGCCCGCCTCCAGGATGGCCTTGACGGCCGTCAGGTAGCGGGCCGCGTCCGCGCCGTCGACCAGGCGGTGGTCGTAGGACAGGGTCAGGTACGTCATGTCGCGGACGCCGATAACCGTGCCCTCCTCCGTCTCGATGACCGCCGGACGCTTGACCGTGGCGCCGATGCCCAGGATGGCGACCTGGCCGGGCGGCACGATGATCGTGTCGAAGAGCGCGCCCCGCGACCCCGTGTTGGAGATCGTGAAGGTCGCGCCGGCCAGCTCGTCCGGCGTGATCTTGTTGCCGCGGACCTTGGCGGCGAGGTCCGCCGTGGCCTTGGCGATACCGGCGATGTTGAGGTCACCGGCGTGCTTGATGACCGGGGTCATCAGGCCCTTCTCGGAGTCCACCGCGATACCGACGCTCTCGGTGTCGAAGTAGGTGATGGTGCCCTCGGCCTCGTTGATCTTGGCGTTGATGACCGGGTGGGCCTTCAGCGCCTGGGCCGCCGCCTTCACGAAGAACGGCATCGGGGAGAGCTTGACGCCCTCGCGCGCCGCGAAGGAGTCCTTCGCCTGCGCCCGCAGCCGCATCAGCCGGGTGACATCGACCTCGACGACCGAGGACAGCTGCGCCTGCTCGTGCAGCGCCTTGACCATGTTGTCGCCGATGAGCTTGCGGATGCGGGGCATCTTGACGGTCTGGCCCCGCAGCGGCGAGACCTCCAGCTTCGGCGCGCTCTTGCGGGCGGCCGGAGCGGGAGCGGCGGAGGCAGCGACCGGTGCCGGAGCGGCGGCGGCCTTCGCGGCCTCGGCGGCGGCCAGCACATCCTGCTTGCGGATCCGGCCGCCGACGCCGGTGCCCTTGACGGCGCCCAGGTCGACACCGTTCTCGGCGGCGAGCTTGCGCACCAGCGGGGTGACATAGGCACCCTCGTCGGTCGCACCGGCGGCGGGCGCCGGGGCGGCCGGGGCCACCGGGGTGACCGGCGCGGGGGCGACGGGCGACGGGGCGACGGGGGCCGGAGCCGCCGGGGCCACGGGCGCGGCAGGCTGGACCGGCGCCGGCGCAGGAGCCGGGGCGGGCGGAGCCGCCGGGGCCTCGGCGACCGGCGCGGGGGCCGGAGCCGGAGCCGGAGCCGGGGCCGGCGGGGCGGGAGCGGCGGCCGGGGCGGCCCCCGCCTCGCCGATGACCGCCAGCTTGGCGCCGACCTCGGCCGTCTCGTCCTCGCCGACCACGATCTCCAGCAGCGTGCCCGAGGCGGGCGCCGGGATCTCGGTGTCGACCTTGTCCGTCGAGACCTCAAGGAGGGGCTCGTCGGCCGTGACGGTGTCACCGATGGCCTTCAGCCAGCGGGTGACGGTGCCCTCGGTGACCGACTCGCCGAGCGCCGGCAGCACCACATCGGTGCCGGAGGCGGCACCGGCGGGCGCCGCCGGGGCGGCGGGGGCCTCGGGGGCGGGCGGGGCCGCCGGGGCGGCGGCCGGGGCCTCGGCGACCGGCGCCGGGGCGGGAGCGGGGGCAGCGGCCGGGGCAGGGGCCGGGGCGGGCTCGGCCGCCGGGGCGGGAGCCGCGGCCGGGGCGCCCGAGCCGTCGTCGATCAGGGCCAGCTCGGCGCCGACCTCGACCGTCTCGTCCTCGGCCACCTTGATGGAGGCGAGGACACCGGAGACGGGCGAGGGGATCTCGGTGTCGACCTTGTCGGTGGACACTTCGAGCAGCGGCTCGTCGGCCTCGACGCGCTCGCCCTCGGCCTTCAGCCAGCGGGTGACAGTGCCCTCGGTGACGCTCTCGCCGAGCGCCGGAAGGGTTACGGAAACCGCCATGGTTTCGGTTGCTCCTAACGAATTGCGGAAGTCTGTGTCGTCGCGCCCGAGGGCTGATCAGTCGTGTGCGTGCAGCGGCTTGCCCGCCAGGGCGAGGTGGGCCTCGCCGAGCGCCTCGTTCTGCGTCGGGTGGGCGTGGATGAGCTGGGCCACCTCGGCCGGCAGCGCCTCCCAGTTGTAGATCAGCTGGGCCTCGCCGACCTGCTCGCCCATACGGTCGCCGACCATGTGCACGCCGACCACCGCACCATCCTTGACCTGGACGAGCTTGATCTCGCCCGCGGTCTTCAGGATCTTGCTCTTGCCGTTGCCCGCCAGGTTGTACTTCAGCGCGACGACCTTGTCCGCGCCGTAGATCTCCTTGGCCTTGGCCTCGGTGATCCCGACGGAGGCTACCTCCGGGTGGCAGTACGTCACCCGCGGCACACCGTCGTAGTCGATCGGGACGACCTTCAGACCGGCGAGCCGCTCCGCGACCAGGATGCCCTCCGCGAAGCCGACGTGCGCGAGCTGGAGCGTGGGCACCAGGTCGCCGACGGCGGAGATGGTCGGGACGTTCGTCCGCATGTACTCGTCCGCGAGGACATAGCCGCGGTCCATGGCGACCCCGGCCTCCTCGTAGCCCAGGCCCTGCGACACCGGGCCGCGGCCGACGGCGACGAGCAGGACCTCGGCCTCGAACTCCTTGCCGTCGGCCAGGGTGACCTTGACGCCGTCGGCGGTGTACTCGGCCTTCGAGAAGAAGGTGCCGAGGTTGAACTTGATGCCCCGCTTGCGGAACGCGCGCTCCAGCAGCTTCGAGGAGTTCTCGTCCTCGACCGGGACCAGGTGCTTCAGGCCCTCGATCACGGTGACATCGGTGCCGAAGGACTTCCACGCGGAGGCGAACTCCACGCCGATGACCCCGCCGCCGAGCACGATCGCGGACTTCGGGACCCGGTCCAGGACCAGCGCGTGGTCCGAGGAGATGATCCGGTTGCCGTCGATCTCCAGACCCGGCAGCGACTTCGGCACGGAGCCGGTCGCGAGCAGGATGTGGCGGCCCTGGATCCGCTGGCCGTTCACATCGACGGAGGTCGGCGAGGACAGCCGGCCCGCACCCTCGATGTAGGTGACCTTGCGGGAGGCGATGAGTCCCTGGAGGCCCTTGTAGAGGCCCGAGACCACATCGTCCTTGTACTTGTGGACACCGGCTACGTCGATGCCCTCGAAGCTCGTCTTGACGCCGAACTGCTCGCTCTCGCGAGCCTGGTCGGCGATCTCGCCCGCGTGCAGCAGGGCCTTGGTGGGGATGCATCCCCGGTGCAGGCAGGTACCGCCGACCTTGTCCTTCTCGATCAGGGCGACGTCCAGGCCCAGCTGAGCCCCGCGCAGGGCCGCGGCGTACCCACCGCTGCCACCGCCGAGGATCACTAGGTCGAAAACGGTGCTGGCGTCGTTCGCCACGTCACGTCCTCCATGCATGTGCGCCACGCCGGTCTCCGCTGACCGGTCGGCGGCTGGTGTCCGGCCGCTTCTTGCCTTCGGCCCTGGGATGGGGCCCTGTCCTGCCGCCGCCCATCTTCGCACTTGTCCCGCCCGGACGAGACGCGGGGCGATGGTGTGAGACACCACACCCCACGTCTCGCCGAAGAGGGCCTCTGGGGGCGTGGGGACCTGCGCGATCAACCACACACAGCCCGCACTCGCCGCATACCGGCACCAATCGAGCTATTGGGCGAAAGTCACCCCAGATCCCCAGAAGCCGTCAGCTCGGCCAGCCGCACCAGCGTCCGCACCGACGACCCCGTCCCCCCCCTCGGCGTGTACCCGAACGCCCCGCCCTCATTGAACGCGGGCCCCGCGATGTCGAGGTGCGCCCAGGTGATCCCCTCGCCCACGAACTCCCGGAGGAAGAGCCCGGCCACCAGCCCCCCGCCCATCCGCTCACCCATGTTCGCGATGTCGGCGGTGGGCGAGTCCATGCCCTTGCGTAGATGCTCCGGCAGCGGCATCGGCCAGGACGCCTCGCCGACCGACTCGGCCGCGTCCACCACCGCGGAGCGGAACGCGTCGTCGTTGGCCATGACACCGAAGGTCCGGTTGCCCAGCGCCAGCACCATCGCGCCGGTCAGGGTCGCCACGTCCACGATCGCGTCCGGCTTCTCCTGCGAGGCCGCCCACAGCGCGTCGGCGAGCACCAGCCGGCCCTCGGCGTCGGTGTTGAGCACCTCCACCGTCTTGCCGCTGTACATCCGCAGCACATCGCCCGGACGCGTCGCCGAGCCGGAGGGCATGTTCTCGGCCAGCGCCAGCCAGCCGGTGACATTGACCTTCAGGCCCAGCCGCGCGGCGGCGACGACCGCCGCGAACACGGCCGCGGCCCCGCTCATGTCGCACTTCATCGTCTCGTTGTGACCGGCCGGCTTCAGCGAGATACCGCCGGAGTCATAGGTGATGCCCTTGCCGACGAAGGCGAGGTGCTTGGCCGCCTTGGGGTGGGTGTACGACAGCTTCACCAGCCGCGGGGCCGCCGCCGACCCGGCGCCGACGCCCAGGATGCCGCCGTAGCCGCCCTTGGTGAGGGCCTTCTCGTCGAGTACCTGGACCTTGATGCCGTGCTCCTTGCCCGCGGTGGAGGCGACGGCGGCGAACGCCTCGGGGTCGAGGTCGTTCGGCGGGGTGTTGATCAGGTCGCGGGCGCGGTTCAGCTCCTCGGCGACGGCCGAGGCCCGCTCGACGGCGGCCTTGTACGCCTTGTCGCGGGGCTTGCCGCCGAGCAGCGCGACCTCGGCCAGCGGGCCCTTGCCGTTCTTGGCGCCCTTGCCGTTCTTGGCGGCCTTGGCGGCATCATCGTCGTTCTTGGCGTTCGCCTTGTACGCGTCGAAGGCGTACGCCCCGAGCAGGGCGCCCTCCGCGACCGCGCCGGCGTCGGCGGCATCGGCCAGCGGCAGCGCGAAGCCGGCCTTCCTGCTGCCGGTCAGGGCTCTTGCGGCGGCACCGGCGGCGCGGCGCAGGGCCTCCCCGCTGTATCCGGCGTCCTTGGCGGGCTCGGCGCCCAGACCGACGGCCAGCACCAGCGGCGCCTTGAAACCGGCGGGCGCGGGCAGCTTGGTCACCTCGCCCTCGGCACCCGAGGCGCCGAGGGTCTCCAGGACTCCGGCGAGCCGGCCGTCGTACGCCTGGTCGACGGCCTCGGCGCCGGCCGCGACGACGGGGCCCTTCGCGCCCTTGGCGACGCCGATGACGATCGCGTCGCCCCGCAGGGCTGGTGCCCCGGAGGTGCTGAGAGTGAGAGCAGTCACGGTGGTGAAATCTCGCTTCCGGTGTGAAGTTTCGGCGGCCGAACGGTGTGGGCCGGCCGGGCCCGGTGGCAGCCGACGCGGGCTGCGGCCGAAACCGGCTTGAGGGTGCGGTCTCGACCGTTGTCCGCACCAGCTCGGCACATATGCGGGACGAGCCTACGCGCGTCGCTGCGCTCGCTCATTACTGCGGGTGTTCACCCGCCGGTGACGTCGTGGCCATTTTGCGATCCCTTGGTCCGGTGATCCGGGTCACACTCATGCTGTTCGGTCGGGTACGAGGGCCGTCGGTTTGCATGATTTTCACTGGTCCTCCATGTCTGCGACAGCCCGGTCGAGGCCATCACCGCACAACTGGAGAGCACGGGCATCCCGTCCACCACCGGGCCGCCCGGTCGTGGACGCCGCGTTCCTCAGCGACACCGTGGGCGGTGTCCCGCGCGCCAAGTTCCAGGGCGTGGTGGCCCCCAACGAGGCGCCCTTCGGCGCGGGTTCCGCCGAGCAGAGCGCGCTGGAGAGCTACGAGCGGACCTACGGCATCCCGCAGGTCGACGCCTACACCTGGGCGCACCCGGGCGTGGGCCTGGACTACACGAACCAGGGCGGCTTCGCCGGCACCCTGGACGGCATCGAGGCGAGCGTCACCACCGCCGGGAAGGCGGGCCCGTTCGGCTACCTCGACGGCCCCCTCGCCTTCGAGGACAACTCGCCCACGGTCGGCGAGAGCTACGGCTTCGCGGCCCGCCCGCGCACCGGCTGCACCAGCTATGTCGACGTCCCCGTGCCCGGCTCCGCCGACCGCGCCAGCCTGCTCGGCGAGTACGCCCACGACGGGCGGCGCGAACTGGTCGTCACCGTCGCCTACAACCAGTTCCGGCTGCTGGCCCGCGGCATCGTCGAGTGGACCGCAACTACTTCGCCGTGCACGTGGACGACGTCTTCGCGCCCGACGGCCGCTGGGACACCGAGCGCAACTGCACCCCGGGCGACTTCGACTGCGTCGGCGGCGACGGCGCGGGCACCCCGGAGATCCGGATGACGGCCGCCGACGCGGTCTACGCCGCCCAGTGGCAGCAGACCCAGGACTTCACCCTGGACCTGGTCTTCAACGCCGGTTCCGGTGAGGAGTGGAAGGCGGAGAACGGCGGCACCGACGCCCTCACCGAAGGGCCTCCCGGTCACCCCCGGCGAACTGGTCACCGGCGAGCACTCCGACTTGCGCACCACCCCGCAGCAACCCGACGACAACCCCAACCTCGCGGGCGCCCTCGCCGACACCGGTATCTCCTGGCTCGCCTCGGACAGCTCCCGCGAGTCCGCGCAGCGCGCCGTGGGCGCCGCCCGCACGGTGCCCCGGTACCCGATGAACGTGTTCTATAACACGGGTACCGAGGAGGAGATGGCCGACGAGTACAACTGGATCTACACCTCCGCCGCGGACGGCGGCAGCGGGGTCTGCGAGACCAACCCGGCCTCCACCTGTCTGCCGGACCCGCTGGACGTGACCACCGGATACGACGACCACATCGTGCCGCAGGAGGCCCGCACGGCCCTGCCGCACATCATCGCCAACGACCCGCGCCCGCACTACGTCCACCAGTCCAACCTGGCCGAGGACCGCATCCTCTGCCCGGTGCTGGACACCGTGCTGGCCAACTACCGCGCCCTGTTCGCCGACAGCACCCCGTCCTTCGGCGCGGTGGCCGGCGCGGCGGCGATCTGCTGCGCCGCCGCCCTCGCCCAGACCCTCACCCTGTTCACCGACGCCGGCGACCAGTCCCACCTCTGGGTGCACGGCACGGCCACCGCCGCCCAGGCCACCCTGGTCTGCGTCCTCCTCGGAAGAGCCACCGCCCACAGATGAGCCCCCACGACAACCGCCGCACAACCCCCGACGACCACTCCACAACCTCCGACGACCACGCCACGAGCCCCGACGAGCACTCCACGAGCCCCGACGACCACGCCACGAGCCCCGACGACCACTCCACAACCCCCGACAACCACTCCACGAACCCCGACGACCCCGCCATGAGCACCCGATGAGCACCCTCCTGGTCCCGTACTACGAGCACCCCGCCGTCCGCCCCGCCGAGTGGTCCGCCCTGCTGGTCGCCGCCCCCCACATCTACGCCGTCGTCCTCAACCCGGGCAATGGCCCCGGCGCCCGCCCCGACCCGGCCTTCGCCGAGACCGCCGCCCGGCTGCGCGCCGCCGGGGTCCGCGTCCTCGGCTACACCGACACCGACTACGGCCGCCGCCCCCACGCCCAGGTCGCCGCCGACCTCACCCACCACCGCGCCTGGTACGAGGTCGACGGCGCCTTCTTCGACCAGATCCCCACCTCACCCGAGGACTTCCCGCACTACCAGCGCCTGGCCACCGCCGCCTGGGGCACCGGCTGCGCCACCCTCGCCCTCAACCCCGGCACCCCGCCGCACCCCTGCTACGCCCGGATCGCCGATGTCCTGGTCACCTTCGAGGGCCCCTGGGAGACCTACGACGCCCAGCCCTGGCGCCCCGGCCCCCTGGTCCGGGGCACCCATGACTGCCATCTCGTCCACGGCGTCCCCGCCGGCGTCGGCCTCGCCGCCACCGCCCGGCAGCGCGCCACCGCCCTGCACTGCGGCGTCCCCGGCACCGGCACCCACCCCTGGGGCACCCTCCCGCACGCCCTGCGCCCCCGCCGCCCCTGACGGACGCTCAGCCCAGCACCGCCACCACCAGCGCCGCCGTCGCCGCCGTCTCGGCGACCGCCCCGAACACATCCCCCGTCACCCCGCCGAACCGCCGCACACAGTGGCGCAGCAGCAGTTCGGCGGCGACCAGCGCGACCAGCACCGCCAGGACCGTACGCAGCAGGCCCGCCGGGCCCAGCGACGCACCGCCCGCCCCCGCGGCCACCAGCACCCCCGCCGCCACGGCCAGCGCCCCGGGGAGCGGGACCGCACCGGCCACCGCCGCGCCCAGGCCCTCCGGGCGGGCCGGAGGGACCCCGGTGCGGGCGGCCAGGGTGAGGGCCAGCCGGGAGACCGCCCCGGCGACGACGGCCGCCAGCGCGCCCCGGGCCCAGGAGTCGTCGTAGAGGGTGGCGAGGGCGGCCACCTGGGCGAGCAGGACGAAGACCAGGGCGAGCACCCCGAAGGGGCCGATGTCCGACTGCTTCATGATCCGCAGCGCGTCCTCGGCGGGCCGCCCGCTGCCGAGCCCGTCGGCGGTGTCCGCCAGCCCGTCCAGATGCAGCCCCCGGGTGAGCAGGGCGGGGACGGCGGCGGAGGCCACCGCGGCGAGCAGGGGGCCACCGCCCAGCAGCAGGAACAGCAGCCCCAGGGCGGCGGCGCAGCCGCCCACCACCAGCCCGGCCAGCGGTGCGCAGAGCATGCCCGCGCGGGCCGCGTCCCGGTCCCAGCGGGTCACCCGGACCGGCAGCACGGTGAGCGTGCCGAAGGCGAAGCGGAGGCCGGGGGCGCCAGTGGGGTTCTCGGGCATCCGGGCAGCGTACGTGAGCGGCCGGGCGCGACGCGGGGCAGGTATGGGGAGATATGTACCGCTATCACATGGATGCAGGTACAGAATTGGTGTATGGGGATGTGGTGGGAGCGGAACATCGTCGAGCCGGGCAAGCTCCCGCTGCTGCTCGCGCTGACCGCGTTCGTCGTCACCTTTCTGATCACCCGGCTGATCACCCGGCTCATCCGGGCGGGCCGGGGGCCGTTCGGCAACGTCAGGGCGGGCGGGCTGCACATCCACCATGTGGTGCCCGGCGTCGTCCTCACCATCGTCGGCGGGTTCTGCGCGGTGGCGGGCGGCCAGCGCGGCTTCGGGTCGGCGCTGGCGGCGGTGGTGTTCGGGGTGGGCGCCGGGCTGGTCCTGGACGAGTTCGCGCTGATCCTGCACCTGGACGACGTGTACTGGAGCGAGGAGGGGCGCAAGAGCGTCGAGGCGGTGGTGCTGACCGCCTCCCTGGTCGGACTGCTGCTGCTCGGCTACTCGCCCTTCGGCGTGGACGGCCTGGACCAGCAGGACCTCCAGAGCCGGGGCACGGTCCTCGCCACCATCGCGGTGAACTTCCTCTTCTCCCTGATCTGCCTCGCCAAGGGCAAGGCCCGGCTCGCGGTCTTCGGGGTGGTGATCCCGTTCCTCGCCTGGTTCGGCGCCGTCCGGCTGGCCCGGCCCACCTCGCTCTGGGCGCGACGGCTCTACCGTCGGCGGCCCCGCGCCCGTGCCAGGGCCCGGCTGCGCGCCTACCACCACGACCGGCGCTGGCTCGGCCCCAGCCGCCGGATTCAGGACTGGATCGGCGGCACCCCGGACCCCGAACTCGCCCGCGCCCCGGCCCGCCGCTGACGCAGCCCCACCCCCGCGCACAGCAGCAGCGTCACCGCGACGGCCACCAGATGCTCCCGCCCGGCCAGGTTGTCCACCACCAGCACCTCACCGACCGCCGCCACGATCACCAGCGCGAGCGTGCCGAACGCCCGGTAGCGCCAGGCCGTGAACACCGCGAGCCCGACCACCGCCGCCGACGGCCCGGTGTCCACCACCCCCGCGTCCGACGCGGGCAGCCCCAGCGGACCGCCGACGGCGATCCCGATCCGCGCGTACAGCGTCCCGGCGAGGGTGGCCAGACAGGCGACGGCGAGTGTCACCGGCCGCCCGAGAGAGATCTCCGCGATCCCGAACACCACCAGGATCTGCGCCAGCGCCCCCCACACCGGCAGATCCAGCGCCGGGACGAACAACGACAGCGGGGTGCGCAGCAGCGCCGTCCACAGCGGCTCCCCGGCCCGCACGGACCCCACGTCCGCCACGAACCCGTGGCCCCAGGACTGCCGGTGGACCACATGCAGGACGGCGGTCAGGGCGACGGCCCCGAGCGTCATCGCCACGGCCCGCGGGCCGCCGTCCCGCAGCCCGTCCCGCACGGTGACATACAGCGCGCCCCACTCGACGCGGGCCCAGCGGGCGAGGACTGCGGTGATCGTCTTCATCTCGGGAGCATTGTGCCGAGCGGGGCGGTGCGGGGGCGGCGGCAGCGCGCCCGGCGGGCTACTCCGATGCGGCGGTCGCGCTCTCGTTCTCGCTCCCGCCCTTGTCGGCCGTCTGCTCCGGCTGCTCCGTCTGCTCGGGCTGCTCGGGGAGTTCCGCCGTCAGGGCCGCCGCGGCCCGGACCAGGGGCAGGGCCAGCAGCGCGCCGGCGCCCTCGCCCACCGACACCCGCTGGGCCAGCAGCGGTTCCAGCGCCATCCGGTCCAGCGCCTTCGCCTGCCCCGGCTCCCCGCTGTCGTGCCCGGCCAGCCACCAGTCCGGCGCCCGGAACGCGATCCGCTGGCCCACCAGCGCGCACGCGGCCGTGACCACCCCGTCCAGGATCACCGGCGTCTTGCGCACCGCGCACTGGAGCAGGAACCCGGTCATCGCCGCGAAGTCCGCCCCGCCGACCGCCCCGAGCAGCCGCAACTGCTCGCCGAGCACCGGCCGGGCCCGTCGCAGCGAGTCCCGGATCGCGGCGCACTTGCGCATCCAGGCCAGGTCGTCGATGGCCAGCCCGCCCCGCCCGGTCACCACCGAGGCGTCGGTCCCGCACAGCGCCGCGATCAGCACCCCGGCCACCGTGGTCCCGCCGACGCTGACATCGCCCAGCACCACCAGATCCGTCCCGGAGTCGGCCTCCTCGTCGGCCACCGCGATCCCGGCCCGGAAGGCGGCCTCCGCCTCCTCGGGGGTCAGCGCGTCCTCGATGTCGATCCGCCCGCTGCCCCGCCGCACCCGGTGCCGTACGACCTCGTCCGGCAGTGACCCGGCGTCGCAGTCCAGCGCCATGTCCACGACCCGGAGCGGCACGTCCGAGCGCCGGGCGAGCACCGACACCGGACGGCCGCCCTCCAGCACCTGCCGCACCAGTTCCCCGGCACCGCCCGCGGGCCGCGCCGAGACCCCCAGCTCGGCGATCCCGTGATCACCGGCGAACAGCACCACCTTGGGCCGGTCCACCGGCCGCACCGGCACCACGCCCTGGGCCGCGGCCAGCCATTCGCCCAGCTCGTCCAGGCGCCCCAGGGAGCCGGGCGGGACGATCCGGCGCTCCCGGTACGCCTCGGCGTCGCGGCGGACCCCGCCGTCGGGGCGCTCGATCAGATCGGTGAAGTCATCGAGATTCAGCGCGCTCATTCGCCGAACAGTACCGGCCCCGCCGGGAGGGAACTCAGCCGCGATGGCCCCCACCGGCGCCACCCCGCGGGCACGGCGTCATTGCACCCGAGATCGCCATCCCATACGTTCCGTTTTGCAGTGAAATGTTACGCATCCCGCTGTGTCCTTCTGCGCCCTTCAGTGCTTCCGGGAGCCGCCGATGTCCCCCTCGCCCGCCGCACCGACCCCCACCCCGGCCCCGGCGACCGCACGGCGCCGCGCCGCCTACGCCGCCGAACTCGCCCTGGGCACCGACCGGTTCCACGAACCCCGCCGCGCCGACTGCCCCTGGTGCGGCTCGGCGGACCTGAGGGCCCGGCTCACCACCCCCGACCTGGTCCAGGGCAAGCCGGGACGGTTCACCCTCGACGAGTGCCGGGCGTGCGGGCACGCCTTCCAGAACCCCCGGCTCACCCCCGAGGGCCTGTCCTTCTACCGCTGGGACGCCCCCGAGCCCGTCCGCACCCGCCGCCGGCTGCGGGCCACCGCCCGCGCGGTACCGGCCGCCCTCGAACCGGAGAGCTGGCTCGATGTCGGCACGGGCTCCGGCGACTTCCCGGACGCGGCCCGCGCCTACTTCCCCTACACCGCGTTCGACGGCCTCGACCCGACACCGAGGGTGGTCCGCGCCCGGGAGGCCGGACGGATCGAGGAGGCCCACATCGGACGGCTCACCGCCCCGGCGACGGCGGCCCGGCTGCGCGCCCGCTACGACGTCGTCAGCCTGCTGCACCATCTGGAGCACACCCCCGACCCCCGCGCGGAACTGGCCGCCGCGCTGACCGTGCTGCGGCCCGGCGGACATGTCCTGCTGGAGGCGACCGACCCACACAGCGGGTACGCGGCGCTGCTCGGACGCTGGTGGCTGCCGCACACCCAGCCGGGCCATCTCCATCTGCTCCCGGCGCCGAACGTCTGCGCGGAACTGGAGGCCGCGGGATGCGCGATCGTCGCCGTCGACCACCGGGGCGCGCATACGCCGTACGACCTGGGCGTCGCCGCGGAACTGCTGCTGGCGCGGGCCCTGCCGGAGGGGGACGCGCCCTGGCGGGCAGCACCGCCGACACCGGGACGGCTACGGCTGCGGGCCGCGCTGGCACGGGGGGTGGGGCCGGTGTGCGCGGGGGCGCGGGCCCTGGACGCGGCGCTGGCACCGGGGCTGCGGCGGACGGGTTTCTCGAACACGTACCGGGTACTGGCGAGGCGCAACTAGCCACACGCACTCGCGCCGCCCCGCGACACAGGCGAGCACTCCCCCCTACCCCCGCAACACCACCACCTGCCCCGCCACCACCAGCAGCACCTGCTCGCACTCTCCCGCCAGCGCGGCGTTCAGGCGGCCCAGTTCATCCCGGTACCGCCGCCCCGACGCCGTCGCGGGGACGATGCCCGAGCCGACCTCGTTCGAGACGAGGACCACCACCCGCCGGGTCGCCCGCACCCCCTCCACCAGTTCCCCCACCCGCTCGCGCAGCGCCTTCTCCCCGCCGTCGGCCCACACCGCGTCGTCCCACGCCCCGACGGAGTCCATCGCGTCCGTCAGCCACAGCGACAGACAGTCCACGAGCACCGGCGGCCCCTCCTGGGCCAGCAGCGGCGGCAGGTCGCAGGTCTCCACCGTCCGCCAGGACCCCGGCCGCCGCTCCCGGTGCAGCGTGACCCGCTCCGCCCACTCGCCGTCCCCGGCGCGTGTCCCCCCGGTCGCCACGTACAGCACGTCCGGGAAGGACTCCAGCCGCCGTTCCGCCTCCACCGACTTGCCGGACCGCGCCCCGCCCAGCACCAGGGTGCGCCGCGGCACATCGGGGACGTCCTCGTAGGCGCCGACGGCCAGGGTCGTCCCGTCCGGCACCGCCCGCGCCCCGGCCGCGGCCAGCCGCCGGGTCAGTTCGGCGCCGGTCGGTACGTCATGGTCCAGATGGACGGCGAGGACATCCGTCGTGGGACCGATCCCGCCCGCCGCGCGCAGCCGCGCCAGCGCGTCCGGCCGCCCGGTCACATCCGCCAGCACCATGTCGTACGGCTCCGTACCCCCCGGCCCCTGGCCCTCCTCCAGGCCCGCCGGGGCGGCGCGCGGCGGCAGGTACAGGAGCCGCTGCCCGTCGGGGCCGGTCACCGCGTACCCCGTGCCGGGCGCGTCCATGGCCACCGCGCGCACCCGGTGCCCGGTGAGCAGGGCGAGTTCCCGGCCGTCGGGCACCCGGCCCGGCTGGGGGAGCCCGGCCGGCACCTCCACCGGCGGCCCGTCGTGCGGATGCGACAACAGCACCTGCCGTACGCCGCCCAGCGACCGTCCGGCGCGGGCCGCCGCGAACGCCGCGCCCGGCGTCAGATCCAGCAGCAGGGTGCCGTCCACCAGCAGCGCGGTGGCCGCGCGGGCGGCCGGGCCCAGCGCGGTGGCGCAGGTCGCGCAGGGGCAGTCGGGGCGGGGCAGGCCCGCGGGGGCGCCGGTGCCGAGCAGAGTCACTTCCACACCCCGATTTTCTCCGCCGGCCGCGTGGCGCGCCCGCGCAGGGTCGCGATCGGCGGCGGTCCGTCCGGATCCACGCACTGTGCTGGATCACCTGCGGTCCGCGACCGCGGACCCGGCGGACCGCTTAGGCTCGGGGCGGGACCGGACCAAGATCCGGCCCGGCTCTGCACGCGCTGACATCAGGGAGGCCCGAATGGCGGCATGGACGTGGCGGTTCGAGAAGGCCGACGGGACGGAGGTCCAGCCCGCGGTGGTGCCGGAGGAGTTCACCACCCAGGGGGACGCGGAGTCCTGGATCGGCGAGTACTGGAAGGAACTGCTCGCGGGCGGCACCGACCAGGTACGCCTCTTCGAGGACGCCACGGAGATCTACGGCCCGATGAGCCTGACGGCTGCCACGGAGGCATGACCGGGACCGCCCCCTGCCACAGCGGGCGGGGGGCGCTCACCCACGCGGGTCTCCAGGGGCGCGGGGAACCGCGCACGGTTCGGATAGCTACGGCCCGGATCGCACGCAGGCGAGGGCAACGCCCTGCTTCCAGGGGCGCGGGGAACCGCGCACGGCAGGGCCAGCCACGGCCCGGATCGAACGCGGCTAAGGGGCAACACCCTGCCTTTAGGGGCGCTGGGGGTACCCCCTCTGGGGGAGGAACTGCGCGACCAGCCCCCACCCACCCGCACCCGAAGAGCCACCCGAATACCCACCCCCCACCGATTTCAGGTCACGTCACTGCTCGCCCAGCGTGACATCCGCCTTCTTCTCCGCCCCGTCCCGCGTATAAGTCACCGACGTCCTGTCCCCCGGCTTGTCCTCCGCCAGCGCCTCCGACAACGACTGGATCGTCGTGATGTCGACATCCCCGAGCCGCGTGATGACGTCCCCCGCCTTCAGACCCCCCTGCGCGGCAGCGCCCCCGCTCTCCACGGACACCACCGCCACCCCCGCCGCCCGAAGGTCACTGTCCACGACCGTCCGCCCGACGATGCCGAGCGCGGCCCGCCCGGAGTCGGTCACCCGCCCGCTCTTGATGATCTGATCGGCGACCGTCTTCACCATGTTCGCCGGGATCGCGAACCCGATACCCGGCGCCGTGCTGTTCCCGAGGTCGGGATCCGTCGCGGCCAGCGTGGGGATCCCGATGACCTCGCTGTCGAGGTCGACCAGCGCACCCCCGCTGTTGCCGGGGTTGATCGCCGCCGAGGTCTGGATCATGTTGGCGATGGTCGCGCCCGTACCCCCGCCGGACTGGCTCTCGCTGACCGTCCGCCCGGTTGCCGAGACAATGCCCTGGGTGACGCTGGACGACAGCCCGAGCGGTGAGCCCATGGCCAGCACGATGTCCCCGACCTGCACCTTCGAGGAGTCCGCGAACTTCGCCGGGGCCAGCCCGTCCGGCACCGAGTCCAGTTTGACCACGGCGAGATCCTGCTCGGGATAGGCGAACACCAGCTCCGCCGTCAGCGGCTGCTCACTGCTCGCGGTGGTCACCTGGAAGGACCGCTCGTCGCCGACCACATGCGCGTTGGTGACGATATGGCCCTTGTCGTCGTAGACCACACCGGACCCCAGATCGTTGGTGGCCTGGATCTGCACCACCGACGGCAGGACATCCTTGATGACCCTGAGATAGTCGCTCTGGAGATCGCCGGAGGCGCGCGGCGCGGACGCCTGGGCGGTGTCCGACCCGCTCTCCTCGTCCCCGCCCGCCGACCCGGACCCGGAGGAGCATCCGGCGGCCAGCGCGAGACAGCAGAAGACGGCGACGACCGGCCCGGCCGCCCGAGGCACCCGGAGCAGCCGTACTCGCGCCGCACGGAGCAGCCGTACACGCGCCCCACAAAGCAGCCGTACTCGCGCCCCACAAAGCAGCCGTACACGCGCCATACGGAGAATCGGGGTGCGCAATCGGGAAGCGTCCATGCCCCGAGTCTCACGGCGCCGCCCCGCGAGGGCCCGCCGTACTCACCCGAACGGGCATGCCCTTCCCGGCGTCAGCCCGCCGCCGCTCCGCCCCGTACCCCGCACAGATGGAGCAGCGCCGCCACGCCCCGGTAGGGATCCGTGCGGCCCGCCCGCTCCTCGGCGGCGAGCAGCGCCTCCAGGTCGTCCGGCGGCGCGGCGTCGTGCGGTGCCGTGTCGGTGAAGACCCGCACCCCGAACCAGGAGCGCAGCGGGGCACCGATCCCGGCGAGGGTGCCGGTCAGCGTCGACAGCCGGTCGGCGCGGACATCGAGGCCCAGCCGATCGCGGTAGACGGCGGTGTCGAAGGCGGCCAGCGCGCCCGCCCAGTCGCCGGACAGACCCGGCCGCAGCGCCAGCGCGTCACCATTGCGCACCAGCAGCGACAGCAGACCCCCCGGAGCCATCACCCGGGCCAGCCCCGCCAGCAGCGGATCCGGCTCCTCCACATGCATCAGCACCCCGTGGCAGAGGACCACGTCGAAGCTGCCCGGCAGGAAGTGGACGCCGGTGTCCCGGCCGTCGCCCTGCACGATCCGCATCCGCTCCCGGATGCCCTCCGGCTCGGCCGCCAGCGCCTCGCGCGCGGCCGTGATCATCGAGGCGTCCTGCTCGACCCCGGTCACCTGGTGCCCGGCCCGCGCCAGGCGCAGCGCCTGCGTGCCCTGGCCCATCCCCACATCGAGCACCCGCAGTCGCCGCCCGACCGGGAACCGCCCGGCTATCTGCTCCTCAAGCTGCCGGGCCACCAGCTCCTGCCGTACGACATCGCGCAGATTGCCGGGCCGCCCCGGCAACGCGCGGTCCGCACCCCCGGGCAACGACGCTGCGCTCAGGGCCGCTCTCCGCGCTTGACCTGCGGCTTGGGCAGCCGGAGCCGACGCATCTGGAGCGAGCGCATCAGGGCGTAGGCGACCGCGCCCCGCCGGTTGTCGTCCGGGAACTTCTCGGCGAGCCGCTTCTTCAGCCGGTAGCCGGTCGCGAAGGAGTCCAGCACGATCAGCACGATCACCACGAGCCACAGCAGCAGCGCGATGGTCTGGAGCTGGGTCACCCGGACCATGCTCAGCACCAGGATCACCACGGCCATCGGCAGGAAGTACTCCGCCACATTGAACCGCGAGTCGATGAAGTCACGGGCGAAGCGGCGCACCGGGCCCTTGTCGCGGACCGGGAGATAGCGCTCGTCACCGCCCGCCAGCGCCCTGCGCTGCTTCTCCAGGGCGGCCCGGCGCTCCTCGCGCCCGCGCTTGGCGGCGTCCTTGCGCGTCATCGGCGTATTGGCCACGCTGCGGCGCTGGGACTGGGCCTCACTGCGCTTGGGCGTGGGCCTGCCCTTCGGGGCCTGCGGGTCACGGGTCTCGGGGGAGCCGGTCATCTGCGCCTGGGCGGCGGCGGTGGCCTTCTCGTCTTTGGCACGGCTACGGAACACAAAACCCAAGGGTACGGGGTGCACAGGCATGGACCCCAGCCCCGGGGGGAACGATCCCGCAACACCAGTCGTCTGTAGGGGGACAGAGGGGACGATTGCGTACCCGTCCGCACGGCCCGGGAAAGTGGTCCCCGGGGACCACCTACTCCTCACGCCGGATCGGATCCGCGGGTACTCGTCCTTGGGGATGAGCGCATCCGACCCCGAACAGTGCGTCAATGGATGCAGGGCCCGTACTGTGGGTCCTGTCGCAGAGCTGGAGCTGGAGTCCGTCAGAAGGGGGCGCGCGAAGCCCATGAGCGGTGTCATGAAGCGTATGGGGATGATCTTCCGCGCGAAGGCGAACAAGGCCCTTGACCGGGCCGAGGACCCGCGCGAAACCCTCGATTACTCGTACCAGAAACAGCTGGAGCTGCTCCAGAAGGTCCGCCGCGGGGTCGCGGACGTGGCCACCTCGCGCAAGCGGCTGGAGTTGCAGCTCAACCAGCTCCAGAACCAGTCCGGCAAGCTGGAGGACCAGGGCCGCAAGGCGCTGGCGCTCGGCCGGGAGGACCTCGCCCGGGAGGCGCTGTCCCGCCGCGCCGCCCTCCAGCAGCAGGTCACCGACCTGGAGACCCAGCACGCCACCCTCCAGGGCGAGGAGGAGAAGCTCACCCTGGCGGCCCAGCGCCTCCAGGCCAAGGTGGACGCCTTCCGCACCAAGAAGGAGACCATCAAGGCCACCTACACCGCCGCCCAGGCCCAGACCCGGATCGGCGAGGCGTTCACCGGCATCTCCGAGGAGATGGGCGACGTCGGCCTGGCCATCCAGCGGGCCGAGGACAAGACCGCCCAGCTCCAGGCGCGGGCCGGCGCGATCGACGAGCTGCTCGCCTCCGGCGCCCTGGACGACCCGACCGGCATGGCCAAGGACGACATCCAGGCCGAGCTGGACCGGCTCTCCGGTGGTACGGATGTAGAGCTGGAACTGCAGCGGATGAAGGCCGAGCTGGCGGGCGGTTCCTCGTCGTCCCAGCAGGCCATCGAGGGCGGCAACGGCCAGTCGCAGTCCCAGCAGCAGCCGCAGGACACCCCGAGGTTCGACAAGCAGTAACCCCGGGCCCACGCCGAGGAGGGCGACATGATCGTACGGATCATGGGGGAGGGACAGGTGACGCTGGCCGAGAGCCATCTCACCGATCTGAACAAGCTCGACGACGAACTCCTGGAGGAGATGGAGAACGGCGACGGACCAGGCTTCCGCCGCACCCTCCACGCCCTTCTCCAGGAGGTCCGCACCCTGGGCACCCCCCTCCCCGACGACGCCCTCGAACCCTCCGACCTGATCCTCCCGTCGCCGGACGCGACGCTGGAGGAGGTCAGACAGCTCCTCAGCGACGAGGGCCTGATCCCGGGCTAGACGGCACCCCGCCGGAGGCGACGACCCGGGCCTCACCCGGCCGATACCTCCGAGAGGCCCGTCACCTCCAGCACCGGGCCCCTACGCACCCGCCACCGCCCGGGTTACCGTAAATCCCCGTGAGCACACTCGACCGCGCCCGGCGCCAGATCCGCGCCCACCCCCTGGCGCTGGACGCCGCCCTGGCCGCGGCCGTGCTGGTGTGCATGATCGCCGGATCCTTCACCGACTCCCACGGCAAGCACGGCGTCACCTGGGGCATCCGCACCCCCGACACCCTCAGCCTGGTCCTGATGACGCTCGGCGCCGCCGTTCTGGTCCGCCGCCGCCGCGCCCCCCTCGCCGTCCTCGCCGTCACAAGCGCGCTCACCGTCCTGGAGAACGTCTCCAGCGCCTCCCGCGCCCCCGTCGCCATGGCCGCCGTCGTCGCCCTCTACACCGTCGCCTCCCGCACCGACCGGACCACCACCTGGCGGGTCGCCCTGCTCACCACCGTCGCCCTCGCCGGTTCCGCGATGCTCGCCGGGCCGCTGCCCTGGTACGCCCAGGAGAACCTGGGGATCATCGCCTGGACCGGCATCGGCGCCACCGCCGGGGACGCCGTCCGCAGCCGCCGCGCCTTCGTGCAGGCCATACGGGAGCGGGCCGAGAAGGCCGAGCGCACCCGCGAGGAGGAGGCCCGCCGCCGGGTCGCCGAGGAACGCCTGCGGATCGCCCGCGATCTGCACGATGTCGTCGCCCATCACATCGCGCTGGTCAATGTGCAGGCCGGGGTCGCCGCCCATGTCATGGACAGGCGGCCCGACCAGGCCAAGGAGGCCCTCGCCCATGTCCGCGAGGCCAGCCGCTCCGCGCTGAACGAACTGCGCGCCACCGTCGGTCTGCTGCGCCAGTCCGACGACCCCGAGGCCCCCACCGAACCGGCCCCCGGCCTCGGACTGCTCGACGCCCTCGTCGCCACCTTCCGCAACGCCGGGCTCGCGGTCGAGGTGGCCCGCGCCGACCAGGGCGTCACCCTGCCCGCCGCCGTCGACCTGGCCGCCTACCGGGTCATCCAGGAAGCCCTGACCAACGTCCAGAAACATGCCGGGATGCAGGCGAAGGCCGAGGTCAGCGTGGTCCGGGTGGGCCCCAGTATCGAGATCACCGTGCTGGACGACGGCACCGGGGACGCCATCGGCCCCCCGCCCTCCGGCGGCCATGGACTGCTCGGGATGCGTGAGCGGGTCACCGCCGTGCGCGGCACCCTCACCACCGGCCCCCGCTACGGCGGCGGCTTCCGCGTCCATGCGATCCTGCCGGTCAGGACCGCCAAGCCCGTGCCCACCGGGGAGCCCAGATGACCGTACGCGCCGCCGCCCGCCCCCTCATACCGGCGGCCCCGGTATGACCATCCGGGTGCTCCTCGCCGACGACCAGGCCCTGCTGCGCAGCGCGTTCCGGGTGCTGGTCGACTCGGAGCCGGACATGGAGGTGGTCGGGGAGGCGTCCGACGGGGCCGAGGCGGTGCTGCTGGCCCGGTCGGAGCGGGCCGACGTGGTGCTGATGGACATCCGGATGCCCGGCACCGACGGGCTCGCCGCCACCCGCATGATCAGCGCGGACCCCAGCCTCGCCCAGGTCCGGATCGTCATCCTGACCACCTTCGAGGTGGACGACTATGTGGTGCAGTCGCTGCGCGCCGGGGCCTCCGGGTTCCTCGGCAAGGGCTCCGAGCCCGAGGAGCTGCTGAGCGCCATCCGGCTCGCCGCCAACGGGGACGCCCTGCTCTCACCGGCCGCCACCAAGGGCCTGATCGCCCGCTTCCTCGCCCAGGGCGACGGCTCCGCCGCCGAGCACGACCCGGCCCGCGCCGAGCGGCTCCAGGCGCTGACCGGGCGGGAGCGCGAGGTGCTGGTGCAGGTCGCCGGGGGACACTCCAACGACGAGATCGCCGAGCGGCTCTCGGTCAGCCCGCTCACCGTGAAGACCCATGTCAACCGGGCCATGGCCAAGCTCGGCGCCCGCGACCGGGCCCAGCTGGTGGTCATCGCGTACGAGTCGGGCCTGGTCCGTCCAAGGGTGGAGTGAGCCCCTCCCGCCCTACTCCACCCGCAGTATGCGCGGGATAAGGATCTGGACCTGGGAGCGACGGATCGGGCCCCGCCGATGGCTCAGGGTGGGGGAGTGGGCGGGTGTTCCCGTCCGCGGGCGGGTCGTCCCCGTCCCGCGGACGGTCGGCTCCGCCCGCAGCTCCGTCCCCCGCCATGGAAGAGAGACACCGACCCATGTCCTGGCTGTCCAGATTCAGCCTCGCGCAACGCGCCCTGATCGGGCTGATGTCCCTCATCGCGCTCGCCTTCGGGGCGATAGCGATACCGCAGCTGAAGCAGCAACTGCTGCCCACCATCGAACTGCCCATGGTGTCGGTGATCGCCCCCTACCAGGGCGCGTCCCCGGACGTGGTCGAGAAGCAGGTCGTCGAACCCATCGAGGACAACCTCGAAGCGGTCGACGCCATCACCGGTGTCACCTCCACCGCCAGCGAGGGCAACGCCGTGATCATGGCGTCCTTCGACTACGGCCGGGACACCCAGCAACTGGTCGCCGATGTCCAGCAGGCCGTGAACCGCGCCCGGGTGATGCTCCCGGACGAGGTCGACCCGCAGGTCGTCGCCGGTTCGACGGACGACATCCCGACCGTCGTCCTGGCCGTCACCTCGGACGAGGACCAGCAGGCGCTGGCCGACCGGCTGGAGCGGACCGTCGTCCCGACCCTGGAGGGCATCGACGGCGTCGGCCAGGTCACCGTGGACGGGGTGCGCGACCTCCAGGTCGCCGTCACCCCCGACACCGCGGAGCTGGCCCGTGCCGGGCTGACCAGCCAGTCCCTCGCCCAGGCGCTCCAGGCCGGCGGCGCCACCGTCCCGGCCGGCTCCTTCGACGAGGACGGCGCCAACCGCACCGTCCAGGTCGGCGGCGGCTTCACCTCGCTGGAGCAGATCGAGGACCTGATGGTCACCGGCGAGCCCGGCACCGACCCGGTCCGCCTCGGGGACATCGCCGAGGTCGAGCAGCGGCAGGCCACCGCCGACTCGCTGACCCGCACCGGCGGCAGGCCGAGCCTGGCCGTCGCGGTCACCATGGACCAGGACGGCAGCGCGGTCGCCATCTCCGACGAGGTCGAGGCCAAGCTGGCGCAGATGCGCGCGGACCTCGGCTCCGGCGCCGAGGTCACGGTCGTCTCCGACCAGGGCCCGGCGGTGTCGAAGTCCATCCAGGGCCTGACCACCGAGGGCGCCCTCGGCCTGGTCTTCGCGGTCCTCGTCATCCTGGTCTTCCTCGCGTCGATCCGCTCCACGCTGGTCACCGCGGTGAGCATCCCGCTGTCCGTGGTCCTCGCCCTGATCGTGCTGTGGACCCGCGATCTCTCGCTGAACATGCTCACCCTGGGCGCGCTCACCATCGCCATCGGCCGGGTCGTCGACGACTCGATCGTCGTCCTGGAGAACATCAAGCGCCATCTCGGCTACGGCGAGGAGCGCGAGTCGGCGATCCTCACCGCGGTCCGCGAGGTCGCCGGGGCGGTCACCTCCTCCACCCTCACCACGGTCGCGGTGTTCCTGCCGATCGGCCTGGTCGGCGGCATGGTCGGCCAGCTGTTCGGCTCGTTCAGCCTCACCGTCACCGCCGCCCTGCTGGCCTCGCTGCTGGTCTCGCTGACCGTCGTACCGGTGCTGTCGTACTGGTTCCTGCGGGCGCCCAAGGGCACCCCCGAGGACGCCGAGGAAGCGCGCAGGCTGGCCGAGGAGAAGGAAGCCAAGAGCCGCCTCCAGCGCCTGTACGTGCCGGTCCTGAAGTTCGCCACGCGGCGTCGGCTGACCAGTGCCGCCATCGCGGTCGTCGTCCTGCTCGCCACCTTCGGGATGGCGCCGCTGCTGAAGACCAACTTCTTCGACCCGGGCGACCAGGAGGTGCTCAGCATCCGGCAGGAGCTGGCGCCCGGCACCAGCCTCGCGGCCACCGACGCCCAGGCCAAGAAGGTCGAGGAGGTCCTCGGCCGCACCGAGGGCGTCAAGGACTACCAGGTCACCGTCGGCTCGTCCGGCTTCCTGGCGGCCTTCGGCGGCGGCACCGACACCAACCAGGCCAACTACTCGGTGATGCTGGAGGAGTCCGCCACCTACGAGGACGTCGAGGAGCGCATCGACACCGAGCTGGCGAAGCTCGACGGCATCGGCACCACCACCATCGCGGCCGGTGACGGCTTCGGCAGCCAGGACCTCAGCGTGGTCGTCAAGGCCGCCGACGCGGACATCCTGCGCACCGCCGCCGAGCAGGTCCGCGAGGCCGTGGCGGAGCTGGACGACGTCACCGATGTCAGCAGCGATCTGGCCGAGAGCGTGCCCCGGATCTCGGTGCGGGCCAATGAGCGGGCGGCCGGGGCCGGGTTCACCGACCAGACCCTCGGCGCGATCGTCGGCGAGGCGGTCCGCGGCACCACCGCGGGCCAGGCCACCCTGGACGACACCGAGCGGGACATCGTCATCAAGGCGGAGCGGCCCGCCACCACCCTCGCCGAACTGCGGGCACTGCCGCTCGGCCCGGTGAAGCTCGGTGACATCGCCACCGTGGAACTGGTCGACGGCCCGGTCTCCATGACCCGGATCGACGGCCAGCGCTCGGCGACGATCACCGCCAAGCCGACCGCCGACAACACCGGCGCGGTCAGCGCCGATCTGAACACCGCGATCAACGATCTGGACCTCCCGGCGGGCGCCACCGCCGAGATCGGCGGGGTCACCGCCGACCAGGACGACGCCTTCGGCAATCTGGCGCTGGCGATGCTCGCGGCCATCGCGATCGTCTTCATGCTGCTGGTGGCGACCTTCCGCTCGCTGGTCCAGCCGCTGATCCTGCTGGTCTCCATCCCGTTCGCGGCGACCGGCGCGATCGGTCTGCTGATCCTCACCGGCACCCCGATGGGCGTCCCGGCGATGATCGGCATGCTGATGCTGATCGGCATCGTGGTCACCAACGCGATCGTGCTGATCGACCTGATCAACCAGTACCGCAAGCAGGGGTACGGAGTGGTCGAGGCCGTGATCGAGGGCGGCCGGCACCGGCTGCGCCCGATCCTGATGACGGCCCTCGCCACCATCTTCGCGCTGCTGCCGATGGCCCTGGGCATCACCGGTGAGGGCGGGTTCATCGCCCAGCCGCTGGCGGTGGTGGTGATCGGCGGTCTGATCACCTCGACCCTGCTGACCCTGCTGCTGGTCCCGACGCTCTACGCGATGCTGGAGCTGCGCAAGGAGCGCCGGGCGAAGAAGCGGGCGGCGAAGCGGGCGGGCGGGGAGGGACCGGGCGACGACGGCTCGGTATCCGGTTCCGGACCCTCCGGCTCCTCCGGCTCCTCCGGCTCCTCCGGCTCCTCCGGTCCTTCTGGTTCTTCCGGCCCCTCCGGTTCCTCCGGTCCCGGCAAGTCCCCGGAGCCCGCCGGAGTCTGACCCTCCGTCAGGCCAGCGGTCAGCCCCGCGGTCACCACGGCCCCCGTCCCGAGCGCTCCGGCGCACGGGACGGGGGCCTCTCGCATTTCTTGACTCTTGGTCTAGTCCAAAGTCTTGACCGCTGGTTCGCTCAAGCCTTAAAAGAAGCGATGAGAGTTGTGGCGTTCCGGCGACTCCCAACCCTCCTCCTCCATCCCCCACTTGAGCAGACGAGGTAAGGCATGGGTATCGCACTGCGCTGGAGACGTACGGCGTCGGCGGCGGCGGGCACGCTGGTCGTCGCCCTTCTGAGCGTGCTGCCGGCGCAGCCCGCCGCCGCGGCCACCGGCCAGATCAGCGGACTGGCCGGCAAATGCGTGGACGTCGCCGCGGCCGGCACCGCCAACGGCACCGCCGTCCAGCTCTACGACTGCAACGGATCCACCGCCCAGCAGTGGAACGTCGGCTCCGACGGCACGATCCGGGCGCTCGGCAAGTGCCTGGACGTCTCGGGCGGCTCCACCGCCGACGGCACCCGGATCCAGCTCTGGGACTGCAACGGCTCCGGCGCCCAGCGCTGGACCGTCACCGCCGCCCGGGACATCGTCAACCCGCAGGCCAACAAGTGCCTGGACGTCACCGGCGCCGCCAGCGCCAACGGCACCCGGCTCCAACTCTGGACCTGCAACGGCACCACCGCCCAGAAGTGGACCGCCCCGGCGGCCGGCGGTCCGGGCACCCCGAGCGGATTCGTGGTCACCGAGGCCCAGTTCAACCAGATGTTCCCGGGCCGCAACTCCTTCTACACCTACAGCGGGCTGGTCGCCGCCCTCTCCGCCTACCCGGCCTTCGCCACCACCGGCAGCGACACCGTCAAGAAGCAGGAGGCCGCCGCCTTCCTCGCCAATGTCAACCATGAGACCGGCGGCCTCGTCCACATCGTGGAGCAGAACACCGCCAACTACCCCAACTACTGCGACTGGAGCCAGTCCTACGGCTGCCCGGCCGGACAGGCCGCCTACTACGGCCGCGGCCCGATCCAGCTGAGCTGGAACTTCAACTACCGGGCCGCCGGACTCGCCCTCGGCCTGGATCTGCTCAACAACCCCTGGCTGGTGCAGAACGACGCCTCCGTCGCCTGGCGCACCGGCCTGTGGTACTGGAACACCCAGACCGGCCCCGGCACGATGACCGGCCACAACGCCATGGTGGGCGGCGCCGGCTTCGGCCAGACCATCCGCTCCATCAACGGCTCGCTGGAGTGCGACGGCCGCAATCCGGCCCAGGTGCAGAGCAGGGTCGACGCCTACAACCGCTTCACCGGCATCCTCGGGGTGACCCCGGGCGCCAACCTGTACTGCTGAGCGGCCCCGCACGAGGCAAGGGGTGCCCTCCCCCCATGGGGCACCCCTTGAGCCGCCGGCACCGGCTACGGCAGCGCGAGCATCCGCTCCAGCGCCAGCTTGGCGAACGCCTCCGTCTCGGGGTCCACCTCGATCCGGTTGACGAGATTCCCCTCGGCCAGCGACTCCAGCGCCCACACCAGATGCGGCAGATCGATCCGGTTCATGGTCGAGCAGAAGCAGACCGTACGGTCCAGGAAGACGATCTCCTTGCCCTCCGGTGCGAACCGGTTCGCCAGCCGCCGGACCAGGTTCAGCTCGGTGCCGATCGCCCACTTCGAACCGGCCGGGGCCGCCTCCAGCGCCTTGATGATGTACTCCGTCGAACCGACCTGGTCCGCGGCGGCCACCACCTCGTGCCGGCACTCCGGGTGCACCAGGACGTTCACCCCCGGGATCCGGGCGCGCACATCCTCCACCGACTCCAGGCTGAAGCGCCCGTGCACCGAGCAGTGCCCGCGCCACAGGATCATCTTCGCCGCCCGCAGCTCATCGGCGGTCAGCCCGCCGTTCGGCTTGTGCGGGTTGTAGAGCACGCAGTCGTCCAGGGACATCCCCATGTCCCGCACTGCGGTGTTGCGGCCGAGGTGCTGGTCGGGCAGGAAGAGCACCTTCTCGCCCTGCTCGAAGGCCCAGTCCAGGGCGCGCTTCGCGTTGGAGGAGGTGCAGATCGTGCCGCCGTGCTTGCCCGTGAACGCCTTGATGTCGGCGGACGAGTTCATGTACGACACCGGCACGACCTGCTCGGCTATCCCGGCCTCGGTCAGCACGTCCCAGCACTCGGCGACCTGCTCGGCCGTCGCCATGTCGGCCATCGAGCACCCGGCGGCCAGATCGGGCAGCACCACCTTCTGGTCGGCGGAGGTCAGGATGTCGGCCGACTCGGCCATGAAGTGCACACCGCAGAAGACGATGTACTCCGCCTCGGGGCGGGCGGCGGCGTCCCGGGCCAGCTTGAAGGAGTCGCCGGTGACATCGGCGAACTGGATGACCTCGTCCCGCTGGTAGTGGTGCCCGAGCACGAACACCTTGTCGCCGAGCTTCTCCTTGGCCGCGCGGGCCCGCTCGACCAGATCCGGGTCGGACGGCGAGGGCAGGTCGCCGGGACACTCGACTCCGCGCTCGCTGCGCGGGTCGGCCTCCCGGCCGAGGAGCAGCAGGGCGAGCGGGGTCGGCTGTACGTCGAGGTCCTGCGTCGGGGCGGTGGTCACGACACACACCCTTTCTGTTCTGCGCACACTTCTCGTCTATTTGACGTTATCTATCATAACCGCTTCATGTCAGTTTGACGATGCGCATAACGTCGATGTGACGTGAATCCCCGTCGCGGTATGTGCGAGCATGAAAGGGGAAACGGCGGCAAGGGCGGGCACTCGAAAAGACGGGCCCCGGCCCCGGAATAGAAACGCCGGCCCCGCCGGTTGAACCGTCGGCAAGCAGTCTCCGAGCAGTCTCCGTACAACCCGGGAGAGATGTAGATGTCCGTATCGGACGAGACCACCACCGTCACCGACGGCATCGTGCTGACCGAGGCCGCGGCGGGCAAGGTCAAGGCCCTGCTCGACCAGGAAGGCCGTGAGGACCTCGCGCTGCGCGTCGCCGTCCAGCCCGGCGGCTGCTCCGGCCTGCGCTACCAGCTCTTCTTCGACGAGCGCTCCCTCGACGGGGACGTGACGAAGGACTTCGGCGGCGTCAAGGTCGTCACCGACCGCATGAGCGCCCCCTACCTCGGCGGTGCCACGATCGACTTCGTCGACACCATCGAGAAGCAGGGCTTCACCATCGACAACCCGAACGCCACGGGCTCCTGCGCCTGCGGCGACTCGTTCAACTAAGCCGCGCGCGGCTTGACGCCGAAGGCGGCGGGCACCCGGTAAACCCCGGGCACCCGCCGCCTTCGCCGTCCTCCCACTGCTCCGACTGCTACGGCTGCTCCAGCTCTCCGCTCACTCCGGCAGCCGAGCCCCCGCCTTCTCCAGCGGCACCGCGTCCCCGTCCGAGCCGAGCACCGCCCGACCACCCAGCGGCTCGTCCAGCCGTACGGTCTCGTGCTTGATCTCGGCGATCAGAATGCAGACCTTGTCCGGCCAGGGCGTCTCGGTCACCGTCACCCGCACCTCGCCACCGCTCTCCTCGGCCGACACGGCATAGTCCGCGCACACCCCACCGGTGAACCGGACGGTCAGCTCCCGCCCCGCGGCGGTGTACCCCTCGACCACCACGTCCCGGCTCTGCGCCCCACCGCCCGAAGGCTGCGCAGGCCGCCCCTCCGAACCCGCCAGATACGCCGGATCCACCGCCGGATGCGTCACCGTGAAGGCGTCCGCCGCCCCGGCCGCCCGCACCTCGAACAGCCACGACGGCACCAGCGCCGGCTGCCCCGCCACGGTGTGCGGCGCCAGCCCGAACACCGCGTCCTGCACCGTGACCGCCTCCTGTGCCCCCTTGCCGGGCAGGCCGGTGGAGGGCGCGCAGGCCGCGTCCGGCGGCACGGTCGCGTCCAGCGGTACGGGCTCGGCACAGCCGCCGATCCCGACCTCGCCGTTACCGGAGGTGGCGTTCAGCAGCCGCAGCGTCTCCTGCGCGCTCAGCACCGGGTACGAGTCCCCCTCGACCGGCGTCCCCAGCTGTCCGCTCCCGGCCACGACCTCGCCCTGCGCGCTCAGGGTGAGCTGGGTGTTCCACCCGTACGTCGGCAGCCCGCCGACCCGGGGCACGGCGTTCACGATCCTCTGAGGGCCCGCCGACTGCCCGGTGTCGATCTTGGCGTCGTCCTGCCCGACCGCCTTGAGCACGGGCACGGCCAGCTCCCGCGCCTCGGCCGCGCCGATGGGGTCGACGGTCGCCCCGGTGGGGGGAGCCGCGCACTTGGTGGGGCTCGCGCAGGTGTCCGGACCGGCGGCGTACCGCGAGAAGCTCCAGGACCCCGGCGCCTCGCGCCCCACCGACAGACTCGGCCCCTGACCGTCCTGCCCGCCGATCCGCCAGGCGTTCCCCTCGGCGACCGGCGTCCCCTCGATCCCGAGCGCCTCCGCGAGCCGGGTCACCTCCGCCGCGCCGATGTCCCCCGAGGGCCGGTACACGGCGGCGGAGCCCGGCCCCTTCGGCAAGGTCCCCTCGGCCCGGTAGGCACCCCCACCGGGATCCGGCTCACCCGGCGCGATACCGCTCCGCTCGCCGTACCCGTCCAGGGCGAGCGGCGGAGGAGTACCCGCCCCTTCCCCGGCCGCCGGCACCCCGGCATCGGCGTCCCGCCCCGCCCCGCCCCCGGCGGAGGTGGCGACATACAGCCCCCCACCACCCACCAGCAGCACAGCGGCGGCAACGGAGGTGATCAACGCGAGGGATCGGTGACGGGTGGGGCGGGGAGTGCGGTTCTCCGGGGGGGAGTGGCCCTCCGGGGGTGTACGGCCCTGCGGGGGTGATGGGGGTTCCGGGGGCGCTGTAGGCCCGGAGGGCGCCGGGGTGGCTGGGGATGCCGGAGCCTCCGGACCCCCTGGAGCCTCCGGACCGCCCGGAGTCGCGTGACCGCCCGCAGCCCCCGGCGTCGCCGGACCCCCCTCCCCTTCAGGCGCCCCCCGCGCCCCGGAAGCCCCCCGCGCCCCCAAAGCCTCAGAGGCAGCCCCCGCAGCCCCCGCAGCCCCCACACCCCCCATACCTTCCCCGCCCTCGGGTTCAGGATGGTCGGGTCGCTCGGTGTTCACCGCATCGCTCCTTCGGCCGCTCAGCTGTCCCGGACGACCCGGACGGTCGTATACCAGTTCCCCCGGACAGGGGATGCCGATGGGACGCGGCCGGGGAGCACACGGTTCCCGGCGGACGCCGTCAGTCGCCGTAGTCGGACATCGCGTCCAGCAGCCGCGCCGACCCCGGCGGCACGGTCACCCCATGGATCAGCGACGGCGGCACCGGGCTCGCCGCACCGCGCACCGGCACGGGGTAGTGCGGAGCCATCCGGGCGCCGTCCCCGCGCAGCGACGCGAGGTCGCCTTCGAGGTCGGCCGGAGCGGGGGAGTGGGCCTTGAGGTTCGTCATAGCGGCACCGTAAGCACGCTGGAGCCTGCGGAGAAAGATCTACTATCGGGTAGTTTTGCCTGCTTCAGCGGCGCCGGGCCACCCGGTAGCGTTGACTGTCACTTACCCTCCACTCAGGAGCGTCCACGCCGTGCGCATCGCAGTCACCGGCTCCATCGCCAATGACCACCTCATGACTTTCCCCGGCCGCTTCGCCGACCAGCTCGTCGCGGACCAGTTGCACACGGTCTCGCTCTCCTTCCTGGTCGACAAGCTCGACGTCCGCCGGGGCGGGGTCGGCGCCAACATCGCCTTCGGCATGGGCCAGCTGGGCACCCGGCCCGTCCTGGTCGGCGCGGCGGGCGCCGACTTCGGCGAGTACCGGGCCTGGCTGGACCGGCACGGGGTCGACACCGACTCCGTCCGGATCTCCGAGACCCTGCACACCGCCCGGTTCGTCTGCACCACCGACGCCGACCACAACCAGATCGGCTCCTTCTACACCGGCGCGATGAGCGAGGCCCGGCTCATCGAGCTGAAGACCGTCGCCGACCGCATCGGCGGCCTCGACCTGGTGCTGATCGGCGCCGACGACCCCGAGGCGATGCTCCGCCACACCGAGGAGTGCAAGACGCGCTCCCTCTCCTTCGCCGCCGACTTCTCCCAGCAGATCGCCCGGATGCCGGGGGAGGAGATCCGGATACTGCTGGACGGCGCCGCGTATCTCTTCTCCAACGAGTACGAGAAGGGCCTCATCGAGACCAAGACCGGCTGGAGCGACGAGGAGATCCTCGGCAGGGTCGGCCACCGGGTCACCACGCTCGGCGCGCGCGGGGTGCGGATCGAGCGGGCCGGCGAGGACCCGATCGAGGTCGGCTGCGCGGAGGAGGAGCGCAAGGCCGACCCCACGGGCGTCGGCGACGCCTTCCGCGCCGGGTTCCTGTCCGGGCTGGCCTGGGGGGTCTCGCTGGAGCGGGCGGCGCAGGTGGGCTGCATGCTCGCGACGCTGGTCATCGAGACCGTGGGGACGCAGGAGTACCAGCTGCGCCGGGCGCACTTCATGGACCGGTTCACCAAGGCGTACGGCCATGAGGCGGCGGAAGAGGTACGGGCGCATCTGAACTGAGTCCGTTCAGCGGGTCGGACCGAGTCCGTTCAGCGGATCGGGCTGAGTTCGCTTCAGCGGGTCGGACCGAGTTCGCTTCACCGGGTCCGACCGAGTGGTTCACCGGGTCCGGCGGACGAGGTACACCGTTCCCTTCTCCGCCGGTTCCTCCCCCACGTACTCCTGCCCCCGCATCGCGCACCACGCCGGGATGTCCAGGCGGGCGGCCTCGTCGTCCGCCAGGACCCGGACCGTGCCGCCCACCGGGACCCGGTCGATCACCTTGGCCAGCTCGATGACCGGCAGCGGGCACAGCTTGCCCAGCGCGTCCACCACCAGCGTGTCCCCGGCCACCGCAACGGTCGGTTCCGGGGCCCCGAGCCGCGCCCGCACCCCGGCCACCGCCCCCGGCAGCACCGCGAGGAACCGCTCCACCTCCCCCTCCTGCGCCCCCGGCGGCAGCGACACCCGGACATTGCCCTCGCTCAGCACCCCCATCGCCTTCAGCACATGGCTGGGCGTCAGCGTGCTGCTGGTGCAGGACGAACCGGACGACACCGAGAACCCCGCCCGGTCCAGCTCGTGCAGCAGAGCCTCCCCGTCGGCATAGAGACAGGAGAAGGTGACGATCCCCGGCAGCCGCCGCTCCGGATCGCCCACCACCTCCACATCCGGCACCTCCCGCGCCACCCGCGCCCGGATCCGGTCCGTCAGCTCCCGCAGCCGTACCGCCTCCCCGGCCGCCTCCGCCCGGACCGCCCGCAGCGAGGCCGCCGCCGCGACGATCGCGGGAAGGTTCTCGAAGCCCGGCGCCCGCCCCGACTCCCGCTCGTCGGACGGCCCTTGCGGCGCGAACCGCACCCCCTTGCGCACCACCAGCACCCCGACCCCCGGCGGCCCGCCCCACTTGTGCGCACTGGCCGTCAGCAGCGACCAGTCCCCCTCCACCCGGCCCCACCCCAGGGACTGCGCGGCGTCCACCAGCAGCGGCACCCCCGCCGCCCGGCACGCCGCCGCCACCTCGGCCACCGGCTGCACGGTCCCCACCTCGTGATTGGCCGACTGGAGACAGGCCAGCGCGGTGTCCGCGCCCAGCGCCCCGGCGTACTCCCCGGCCGCCACCGCACCCGTACGGTCCACCCCCACCCGGACGGCCGTCCCGCCCGCCGCCTCATGTGCCTCGGCCGAATGGAGTACGGACGAATGCTCGACCGCCGACACGATCAGGTGACGGCCAACTCGCCCACGCCCGGCCAGCGCACCCGCGATCCCGGTGTGCACCGCCCGCGTCCCCGACGAGGTGAACACCACCTCGTCCGCCCGGCACCCCACCGCCTCCGCGACCGCCTCCCGCGCGGCGTCCAGCAGCATCCGCGCCCGCCGTCCTTCCCTGTACAACCGCGAAGCATCGGCCCACCCGTCATCCAGCGCCGCGAGCAGCGCCTGCCGGGCGACAGCGTGAAGAGGAGCCCCGGAGGCGGCATCGAAGTAGGTCATGGGACAACGCTAGAACGCCGAGTGACACCGACGCCGGACAGGGGCGCGGGGCCGTATCGATCGCGGCTCCGCCGCGGGGCGCGACCAGCCCCCACGGCGCCGCACCCGGCCAAACCAGCGAACCGCCGATGACAAGGGCCCCCCTCCCCGCGAACCGTCGGAGACGGTCGGCTAGGGTTTGGTCCGCATAAACATCCAAACCCCTGCCCGACGCAGGGCGGCGACCGACCAGCGAGAAAGCAGGCCGCAGCCAACCGCGCGGGCGAGACTCTCGGGAAGGCGCTACGTGAGTCCCAACGGCTCCGACCTCCCCCACGGCCTGAAGGGCGTGGGCGGTACCCCCAAGCCGCGGCGCCCCGTGCGGCGCGCGCTGCTCCAGGCACTGACCGCGGGCCTGGTCCTGGCGACCGCCACCGGTTGCACATGGGAGGACTTCCCCCGCCTCGGTATGCCCACCCCGACCACGGAAGAGGCTCCGAGGATCCTCTCCCTGTGGCAGGGCTCGTGGGCCGCCGCGCTCGCCGTCGGCGTGCTGGTGTGGGGCCTCATCATCTGGAGCGCGATCTTCCACCGGCGCAGCCGCACCAAGATCGAGGTACCTCCGCAGACCCGGTACAACGTGCCGATCGAGGCCCTCTACACGGTCGTACCGATCATCATCGTGTCGGTCCTCTTCTACTTCACGGCTCGCGACGAATCCAAGCTGCTGAGCCTGGAGAAGGAGCCCGACGTCACGGTCAACGTGGTGGGCTTCCAGTGGAGCTGGTGCTTCAACTACATCGAGAACGTCGAGGGTTCCACCGGCGACGCCAAGACGGCGGAGGAACTCGACGCGATCCCCACCCGCTACAAGGAGGCCTTCCCCGACAACGCCGGGGGCGTCTACTCCTGTGGCACGCCGGGTGAGCGCAACCCGCAGACCAACAACCCGGGCCCGACGCTGTGGCTGCCCGAGGGCAAGACGGTCCGCTTCGTACTGACCTCCCGGGACGTCATCCACTCCTTCTGGGTGGTGCCGTTCCTGATGAAGCAGGACGTCATCCCCGGGCACACCAACGCCTTCCAGGTGACCCCCAACCAGGAGGGCACCTTCCTGGGCAAGTGCGCCGAGCTGTGCGGCGTCGACCACTCCCGGATGCTGTTCAACGTGAAGGTCGTCTCCGAAGAGCGCTACGAGCAGCACCTCCAGGAGCTGGCCGAGCAGGGACAGACCGGTTACGTGCCCGCCGGCATCGAGCAGACGCAGGCCGAGAAGGACCGGGAGACGAACCAGCTGTGAGCATCATCGACGAATCCCAGGGCGGGGCGGCGGCAGCGCCCGCCTCGCACTACGCGGACGAATTGCCGGTGCGCCGCAAGCAGCCGGGCAATGTCGTGGTGAAGTGGCTGACGACCACCGACCACAAGACCATCGGCACGATGTACCTGATCACATCGTTCGCGTTCTTCTGCATCGGCGGCGTGATGGCGCTCTTCATGCGCGCCGAGCTGGCCCGTCCGGGCCTTCAGATCATGTCGAACGAGCAGTTCAACCAGGCGTTCACGATGCATGGCACGATCATGCTGCTGATGTTCGCGACGCCGCTGTTCGCCGGGTTCGCCAACTGGATCATGCCGCTCCAGATCGGTGCCCCGGATGTGGCGTTCCCCCGGCTGAACATGTTCGCCTACTGGCTCTACCTCTTCGGTTCGCTGATCGCGGTGGGCGGCTTCCTCACCCCGAACGGCGCCGCGAGCTTCGGCTGGTTCGCCTACTCCCCGCTCTCCGACGCCGTGCGCTCGCCCGGTCTCGGCTCCGACCTGTGGATCATGGGTCTGGCCTTCTCCGGCTTCGGCACCATCCTCGGCTCGGTCAACTTCATCACCACCATCATCTGCCTGCGCGCCCCCGGCATGACGATGTTCCGGATGCCGATCTTCACCTGGAACGTGCTGCTGACCGGTGTGCTGGTCCTGCTCGCCTTCCCGGTGCTGGCCGCCGCGCTGTTCGCCCTGGAGGCGGACCGCAAATTCGGCGCCCATATCTTCGACGCCGCAAATGGCGGAGCCTTGCTATGGCAACACCTCTTCTGGTTCTTCGGCCATCCAGAGGTCTATATCATCGCGCTCCCCTTCTTCGGCATCATCAGTGAGGTCATCCCGGTCTTCGCCCGCAAGCCGATGTTCGGCTACCAGGGCCTGATCGCCGCGACCATCGCGATCGCCGGTCTGTCCGTGACCGTGTGGGCCCACCACATGTATGTCACCGGCGGAGTGCTGCTGCCGTTCTTCTCCTTCATGACGTTCCTCATCGCGGTACCGACCGGTGTGAAGTTCTTCAACTGGATCGGCACGATGTGGAAGGGGTCCTTGTCCTTCGAGACACCGATGCTCTGGGCCACCGGCTTCCTGATCACCTTCACCTTCGGTGGTCTGACCGGTGTCATCCTGGCCTCGCCCCCGATGGACTTCCATGTCTCCGACTCGTACTTCGTGGTGGCCCACTTCCACTACGTCGTCTTCGGCACGGTCGTCTTCGCCATGTTCTCCGGCTTCCACTTCTGGTGGCCCAAGTGGACCGGCAAGATGCTGGACGAACGGCTCGGCAAGATCACCTTCTGGACCCTGTTCGTCGGCTTCCACGGCACCTTCCTGGTCCAGCACTGGCTGGGCGCCGAGGGCATGCCGCGCCGGTACGCCGACTATCTGGCGGCCGACGGCTTCACCGCCCTGAACATGGTCTCGACCATCAGCTCGTTCATCCTCGGCGCGTCGATGCTGCCGTTCTTCTACAACGTCTGGAAGACCGCCAAGTACGGCAAGAAGGTCGAGGTCGACGACCCCTGGGGCTACGGCCGCTCCCTGGAGTGGGCGACCTCCTGCCCGCCGCCGCGGCACAACTTCCTCACCCTGCCGCGGATCCGCAGTGAATCCCCGGCGTTCGACCTGCACCACCCGGAGATCGCCGCGCTCGACCAGCTCGGCCATGGCGGTCACGAGACCGGCGCCATCGCGGGCGGCGGCAAGGAGGCCGGCAAGTGAAGATCCAGGGCAAGATGTTCATGTGGCTGAGCGTCTTCGTCCTCGCCATGGCGATCGTCTATGGCGTGTGGTCGAAGGAGCCGGTCGGTACCACGGCGCTCTTCCTGGCCTTCGGCATGTGCATCATGATCGGCTTCTACCTGGGCTTCACCGCCCGGCGGGTCGACGCGGGTGCCCAGGACAACGAGGAGGCCGATGTCGCGGACGACGCCGGTGAGCTGGGCTTCTTCTCCCCGCACAGCTGGCAGCCGCTCACCCTCGGCATCGGTGGCGCGCTCGCCTTCCTCGGTGTCGCGGTCGGCTGGTGGCTGCTGTACTTCTCCCTCCCCGTCATTCTGATCGGTCTGTGGGGCTGGGTCTTCGAGTACTACCGCGGCGAGAACCAGACGCAGTAACGCCGTCCCGTTTTTTCCGGTCGGCGCAGAGCCCGGACACTCCGTCAGGAGGGTCCGGGCTCGCGCGTTTGCCGCACTCCGTCCCCCGCACGGCTCACTGAACGCGCCGGACCGGCCGAGGCTTCCTAGCGTGAAGCCATGAGCACCTCTCCGCGCACCCGTACCGTCGTCAGCTGCACGCTGCTGGTGATGGCCCTCGGCGTGACCGTCACCGCCTGCGGCAGCGACGGCAACCCGCTCGCGGCCACGCCGTACGACGCTGCGGACCACGTCTCCTTCCAGGGCGCCACCACCGACGCCACCGCCGAGCCCGCCAAGGCGGGCAAGGGCACGACCGAATCCCCCGGCGCCCAGCCCGCCGGGCAGAAGCAGAAGCCCGGCGAGAAGGCCAAGCCGGGCGAGAAGCCCGAGCCGCAGCTCGCCGACCCCTCCAAACCGCTGGACGTCACCGCCGAGGGCGGCAGCCGGATCACCGACGTCACCGCCGTGGACGGCGCGGGGCGCTATCTCGCGGGCGAACTCTCGGCCGACGGCCGCCGCTGGCACAGCACCTCCCCGCTGGCCGCCGACGCCCGCTACACGGTCCGGGTGAGCACCGAGAACGAGGACGGCAAGCCCGGCCGCCGCACCCACTCCTTCGACACGGGCAAACCCCGCACCCAGAAGCGTCTGGACGTCATCTTCGGCCCGGACTCCGGGGACTACGGCGTCGGCCAGCCCGTCGTCGCCGAGCTGAGCGAGCCGGTCGCGGACAAGGCCCAGCGGCGGATCGTGGAGCGTGGACTGAAGGTCACCGCCAAGCCCGGGGTGGAGGGCGCCTGGCACTGGGTGAACGACCAGGAGCTGCACTACCGGGCCAAGGAGTTCTGGCCCTCCAACGCCACCATCAACGTCCGCAGCAACCTCAACGGCATCAAGATCAACGACCGGCTGTGGGGTGGCAAGGCCGACCCGCTGAAGCTCACCACCCGGGACAAGCTGGTCGCCGTCGCGGACGCCGGGGCGCACTGGATGACCGTCTACCGCAACGACGAAGAGATCATGTCGATGCCGGTCACCACCGGCAAACCGGGCTACGAGACCCGCAACGGCGTCAAGGTGGTGCTCGGCCAGGAGTACTTCGTCCGGATGCGCGGCAGCAGCGTCGGCATCTCCGCCAGCTCCTCGGAGGGCTACAACCTGCCGGTCTACTGGGCCACCCGGGTGACCTGGAGCGGCGAGTACGTGCACGCCGCGCCCTGGTCCATCAGCGACCACGGCGTCCGCAACGTCAGCCACGGCTGCGTCGGGATGAGCACCGGCAACGCCGCCTGGTTCTTCGAGAACTTCGGCGAGGGCGATGTCGTCGAGGTCGTCAACTCATGGGGCGACTCGATGGAGCCGTTCGGCAACGGCTTCGGCGACTGGAACCTCGACTGGAAGGACTGGCGCACCGGCAGCGCCCTCCTGGGCGGCACCCCCGAGGGCCCGAAACCGGAGGACGCCCTGCGCCTGAGGCCGGAGCAGGCGTAAGGGCTTTCAGGGGCGCGGGGAACTGCGCGATCAGCCACAGCTTCCCCGCACCCGCCCGATCAGGCGACGGCCCCGCCCCTCAAGCGCTCTGCAACTTCCGATTCCGCAGCAGCGACGCCAGCGCGGAGGCGAACTCCACCGGCTCCACCGGCAGGGTCACCGCCGCGTCCGCCCGCGACCACGTCGCCAGCCACGCGTCCTGGGGCCGCCCCATCAGCAGCAGCACCGGCGGCGCCTCGAAGATCTCGTCCTTGAGCTGCCGGCACAGCCCCATGCCCCCCATGGGCACGGCCTCGCCGTCCAGCACGGCCACATCGATCCCGCCCCTGTCCAGCTCCTCCAGTACCGCCGCGGGCGTCGCGCACTCCAGGAACCGCACCGGTGGCACATCCGGCGCCGGCCGCCGGCCCGCGGCGAGCCGCACCTGCGCGCGGGTGGTGGAGTCGTCGCTGTAGACCAGCACGGTGGCGGTCGGCTGCATGCTTCCTCCGTGACTTCGGCGTGACCACGGGCGGCGGTGCCCGATGCCGCGGATGCTACTCCTTCCCCCACCCCGTCGACACCGGTGGGAACACCCCTTTGATCACCCGGCGAACCCCCGATGACGGCCGAACGATCGGCCATCCGGGCAGTACACACGCTGCGAACACTCCGAACGGCACCCCCCGGAGTGAGGGCGGGATAAGCGACCGACATAATGTCGGTCGTGGCGACAGCAACGACAGTAGAAACCGGGCACGCGCACCCGTCGGTCAATCGGCCGAACCTCACCAGCGTCGGAACCATCATCTGGTTGAGTTCCGAGCTGATGTTCTTCGCGGCCCTCTTCGCGATGTACTTCACCCTGCGATCGGTGACCGGCGCCGAATTCTGGACGGAGAAGGCTGACACCCTCAACTTCCCGTTCTCGGCCGCCAACACCACGATCCTGGTGCTCTCCTCCCTCACCTGTCAGCTCGGCGTGTTCGCCGCCGAGCGCGGTGATGTGAAGAAGCTCCGGATGTGGTTCATCGTCACCTTCATCATGGGTGCCGTCTTCATCGGCGGTCAGGTCACCGAGTACACCGAGCTGGTCAAGCACTACGGCCTCTCGCTCTCGTCCGACGCCTACGGCTCGGTCTTCTACCTGACCACCGGCTTCCACGGACTGCATGTGGCGGGCGGACTGATCGCCTTCCTGCTGGTCCTGGCCCGCACCTACGCGGCTCGGAGGTTCACCCATGAGCAGGCGACCGCGGCCATCGTCGTGTCCTACTACTGGCACTTCGTCGATGTCGTCTGGATCGGCCTCTTCGCCACGATCTACATGATCAAGTAGCCGGGCCCGTGCCCGGCGCACGCACCCGCATTCCAGAAGCAGCATCGACGCAGAAGATCCTGACACCGGGGTAATCCGTGAAAAAGCTCTCCGTACGACGACGCCATCCGCTGGCGGCGGTCGTCGTCCTACTCCTCGCGCTGGCGGCCACTGGGGGGCTGTACGCCACGTTCGCGCCCGCGGACAAGGCGCAGGCCGATACGACCGCCCAGTCCCTCGCCATCGAAGAGGGCAAGAAGCTCTACGCCGTCGGCTGCGCCAGCTGCCACGGCACCGGCGGTCAGGGCACCACCGACGGCCCCAGCCTGGTCGGGGTGGGGGCCGCGGCCGTCGACTTCCAGGTCGCCACCGGCCGGATGCCGGCCGCCACCTCGCAGGGCGTCCAGGTACCGAAGAAGAAGAACATCTACTCGCAGGCCGAGATCGACCAGCTCGCCGCGTACATCGCCTCCTTCGGCGCCGGCCCCGAGGTCCCGACCGAGGAGCAGTACGGGCCCCAGGGCGCGGACATCGCCGAGGGCGGGGAGCTGTTCCGCAACAACTGCGCGCAGTGCCACAACTTCACCGGCAAGGGCGGTGCCCTGACCAAGGGCAAGTACGCGCCGCCGCTGGACGACGTCGACCCCAAGCACATCTACGAGGCCATGCAGACCGGCCCGCAGAACATGCCGTCGTTCCCGGACACCACGCTGACGGAGCAGAACAAGAAGGACATCATCGCCTACCTCGACGCGGTCAACAGCTCCGACACCGAGAACCCGGGCGGTATGTCGCTGGGCGGTCTCGGACCGGTCGTCGAGGGCCTCTTCGCGTGGATCTTCGGCCTCGGCGCGCTGATCGCGGTCGCCGTCTGGGTCGCCGCTCGGACCGCAAAGGCCAAGAAGTCATGAGTAGCCAAGACATTCCAGAAGAGCACCTGCCGGCCGAGGCCGAGCACCACGCGCCCGCCGTGGCGGACGAGCAGAACCCGTTCGCCGACCCGGGCCTGCCCCCCCACGAGCCGCGTGTCCAGGACATCGACGAGCGGGCCGCCAAGCGCTCCGAGCGCGCGGTCGCCTTTCTCTTCACCCTGTCGATGCTGGCCACCGTCGGCTTCATCGCCTCCTATGTGGCGATCCCGAAGGAAAAGTCGATCTTCGTCTTTCCGATCGGGCACATCAACGCGCTGAACTTCGCCCTCGGGCTCACCCTCGGCGGCGCGCTGTTCCTGATCGGCGCGGGCGCGGTCCACTGGGCCCGCACCCTGATGTCGGACCACGAGATCGCCGACGAGCGGCACCCGATCGCGGCGGAGCCCGAGGTCAAGGCCAAGGTCCTGGCCGACTTCAAGCAGGGCGCCAAGGAATCCGCGCTCGGCCGCCGCAAGCTGCTCCGCAACACCATGTTCGGCGCGATGGCCCTCTTCCCGCTCTCCGGTGTGGTCCTGCTGCGCGACCTCGGCCCGCTGCCCGAGGACAAGCTCCGCCACACCCTGTGGAAGCGGGGCAAGCTCCTCGTCAACATGAACACCGACGAGCCGCTGCGTCCCTCGGACGTGGCCGTCGGCTCGCTCACGTTCTGCAAGCCCGAGGGCCTGGAGGAGCACGACCACGGCTTCCAGAACGAGATCGCCAAGGCCGCCCTGATGATCGTCCGCATCCAGCCGGACGACATCAAGGACGCCCGCGAGCTGGAGTGGTCGCACGACGGGATCGTGGCGTACTCCAAGATCTGCACCCACGTCGGCTGCCCGATCTCGCTGTACGAGCAGCAGACGCACCACGTGCTGTGCCCCTGCCACCAGTCCACCTTCGACCTCTCCGACGGTGCCCGGGTGATCTTCGGCCCCGCCGGTCACGCCCTGCCGCAGCTGCGCATCGGCGTGAACGACGAGGGCTACCTTGAGGCGCTCGGCGACTTCGAAGAGCCCGTCGGTCCTGCATTCTGGGAGCGCGGATGAGCACTACGAGTTCCACGACGACCACCGAGAACGAGGCCAGGCGGGGCAAGGCCCCCGCGGGCGAGCGCGTCGCCGACTGGGCGGACGGCCGGCTGGGGATCTACTCCCTGGCCAAGGCCAACATGCGCAAGATCTTCCCCGACCACTGGTCGTTCATGCTGGGTGAGATCTGCCTCTACAGCTTCATCATCATCATCCTGACCGGTGTCTATCTGACGCTGTTCTTCCAGCCGTCGATGGCCGAGGTCGAGTACCACGGCTCGTATGTGCCGCTCCAGGGACAGCTGATGTCCCAGGCGTTCGAGTCGACCATGCACATCTCCTTCGATGTGCGCGGCGGACTGCTCATCCGGCAGATCCACCACTGGGCGGCACTGATCTTCCTGGCCGGCATGTTCGTGCACATGATGCGCGTGTTCTTCACGGGCGCGTTCCGCAAGCCGCGTGAGATCAACTGGCTGTTCGGGTTCCTGCTCTTCGTCCTCGGCATGTTCACCGGTTTCACCGGCTACTCGCTCCCGGACGACCTGCTCTCCGGCACCGGTGTCCGCTTCACCCAGGGCGCGATCCTGGCCACGCCGATCGTCGGCACCTACATCTCGTTCTTCCTCTTCGGCGGGGAGTTCCCGGGGACCGACTTCGTCGCCCGGTTCTACTCGATCCACATCCTGCTGCTGCCGGGCATCATGCTCGGTCTGGTGGTCGCCCATCTGATCCTGGTCTTCTACCACAAGCACACGCAGTTCGCGGGCCCCGGAAAGACCAACAAGAACGTCGTCGGCATGCCGCTGCTGCCGGTCTACATGGCCAAGGCCGGAGGCTTCTTCTTCCTGGTCTTCGGTGTCATCGCGGCCATCGCGGCGATCGCGCAGATCAACCCGATCTGGGTGCTCGGCCCCTACCGGCCCGACATGGTGTCCACGGGCGCCCAGCCGGACTGGTACATGGGCTTCGCCGAGGGTCTGATCCGGTTCTTCCCCGGCTGGGAAGTGAACTTCTGGGGCCACACCCTGGTCCTCGGCGTGTTCATCCCGCTGGTGCTGTTCGGTGTGGTGCTGATGGCCATCGCGGTCTATCCGTTCATCGAGTCCTGGATCACCGGCGACAAGCGCGAGCACCACATCCTGGACCGTCCGCGCAACGCCCCGACGCGCACCGCGTTCGGCGTCGCCTGGATCACGATGTACATGATCACGCTGGTCGGTGGTGGCAACGACCTGTGGGCCACCCACTTCCAGCTGTCGATCAACGCGGTCACCTGGTTCGTCCGGATCGGGTTCTTCGCCGGACCGGTCATCGCGTTCATCATCACCAAGCGGATCTGCCTCGGCCTCCAGCGCCGGGACCGGGAGAAGGTGCTGCACGGCCGGGAGACCGGCACGATCAAGCGCCTGCCGCACGGTGAGTTCATCGAGGTCCATGAGCCGCTCAGCCAGGAGCAGCTGCACACCCTCACCGCGCACGAGCAGTACGAGCCGGCCCAGGTCGGCGCGGCGACCGACGAGAACGGCGTCGCCCGCAAGGTGAAGGCCCCGGACAAGCTCCGCGCCAAGCTCAGCAAGGCGTACTACGGGGAGGACTCCCAGATCACCAAGCCGACCGTCGAGGAGTACAAGGAGATCACGAGCGGCCACGGCCACCACTGATCGCCTCCGGCGCCACCGGCAACACATGCAGTACGTGCCACACCCGCGTCGCCACAGCCGAGGGCCCCGTTCCGGACACCGGAGCGGGGCCCTCGGCCTGTCCGTCGTGGGGTTCCGCGTGGGTCCCTCGCGGGGTCCCGCGCCGGGTCCGTCCGCCGGGTCCGTTGGGTGGACGGGGGGCGGGCGGCCGGGCCCGGCTGGATAGGGTGGACCCGCATCGAACAGACCCGTCCCCGCCCCTCCCGGCGCGGGACCACACCCAGGAGCGGCTTATGAGCGCTGTGCACCCCGCTGGAGGCGACACCGCGGCGGCCCGCTCCTGGCCCGACGTCCTGAACGCGCTGCTCTCCGGCCGTGACCAGAGCGCCGAGGACACCGCCTGGGCGATGGACCGCATCATGAGCGGCGAGGCGACCGACGCCCAGATCGCCGGGTTCGCGGTCGCCCTGCGAGCCAAGGGCGAGACCGTCGAGGAGATCACCGGCCTGGTCCGGACGATGTACGCGCACGCCAAGGTGATCGAGGTGCCCGGCCGCACGGTCGACATCGTCGGCACCGGCGGCGACGGCGCCAAGACCGTCAACATCTCCACGATGGCCTCCATCGTCGTCGCCGGGACCGGTGCCACGGTCGTCAAGCACGGCAACCGGGCCGCGTCCTCCGCGTCCGGCGCCTCCGACGTCCTGGAGAAGCTCGGGGTCAATCTGGAACTGACCCCGGCCCGGGTCGCCGAGGTCGCCCAGGAGGCCGGGATCACCTTCTGCTTCGCGATCAAGTTCCACCCCGCCCTGCGGTACGCCGGCGCGGCGCGCGGGCAGCTCGGGATCCGGACGGTGTTCAACATCCTCGGCCCCCTCACCAACCCGGCGAGGGTGCGCGCGCAGGCCGTCGGGGTCGCCGATCCCCGGATGTCGCCGGTGGTCGCCGGGGTCTTCGCCGAGCGGGGCAACTCCTCGCTGGTGTTCCGGGGGGACGACGGGCTCGACGAGCTGACCGTCACCTCGACGTCCCGGGTATGGGTGGTACGGGACGGGAAGGTTACGGAGGAGACCTTCGATCCCCGGGATGTGGGGATCGAACTGGTGCCGGTGGAGGCGCTGCGGGGCGGGGATCCCTCGTTCAACGCGGGGGTGGCGTTGCGGGTGCTGGAAGGGGAGCGGGGGGCCGTGCGGGACGCGGTGGTGCTGAACGCGGCGGCTGCGCTGGTGGCTCTTGAGCCGACGTCTGCTCCGCTGGTGGAGCAGATTCGGGTGGGGATGGAGAAGGCGGCGGCGGCGATTGACTCCGGGGCGGCGAGGGCTGTGCTGGAGCGGTGGGTGGCTGCGAGTAATTCGTAGCCGGTCGGGTGCGGGTGGGTGGGGGCTGGTCGCGCAGTTCTCCGCGCCCCTAGAAGCCTTGCGGCTCCCCTCGGTTCAGGATCTGGGGGGAGTTGCGCTTTCTTCGATCGGTCGCGTAGGTTTTCGAGCAGGTCATGAGTGACAGCCATCAGGCCCCGGCCGGCTGTCCGGCAACCCTCCGTCCGTGGCGGGGTGCCCCGGGTGAAGACCAGGCCGTAGGCAGCGAGGTCTGCGGCAAGCGCGGACCCCTCGCGTCACCAGGGGTCCTGGTCGTCGAGGAGTGGGCCCATGTCCGTCGCCACCACCACCGCCGTTTGCGAGCCGCTGCCGGTTCTCGGCCGGGACGTCACCGTGCCGCTCGTCACCGGGGGCGAGGTCACCTACGCCGCGCTCGACTACGCCGCCAGCGCACCCGCGCTCCAGCGGGTGTGGGACGACGTCGCCGCGTACGCGCCCTACTACGGCAGCGTGCACCGGGGGGCCGGGTATCTCTCGCAGCTGTCGACCGATCTGTTCGAGAACGCCCGCGCCACCGTCGCCGCCTTCCTCGGGTGCCGGGAGGGTGACCAGGTGGTGTTCACCCGGTCCACCACCGACTCGCTCAATCTGCTCGCCGCCGCGCTGCCCGACGGCTGCCAGGTCTTCGTCTTCGAGACCGAGCACCACGCCTCCCTGCTGCCCTGGAAGGACGCCCGCGTCACCTACCTGGACGCCCCGCGCACCCCGGCCCAGGCCGTCGAGACCCTGGAGCGGGCCCTCGCCGCCCGGGACCCGCACGGCCCCGCCCTGGTCTGTGTCACCGGCGCCTCCAATGTCACCGGCGAGCTGTGGCCGGTACGGGAGCTGACCGCCGCCGCCCACGCCCACGGCGCCCGGATCGTCCTGGACGCCGCCCAGCTCGCCCCGCACCACCCCGTCTCGCTCACCGACCTGGACGTCGACTGGGTCGCCTTCTCCGGCCACAAGCTGTACGCCCCCTTCGGCTCCGGCGTCCTGGCCGGCCGCGCCGACTGGCTGACCGCCGCCGAGCCCTACCTCGCCGGTGGCGGCGCCAGCCGCAAGGTCACCCGGCGCGAGGACGGGGGAGTGGACGTCGAGTGGCACGACAGCGCCGCCCGCCACGAGGCCGGGTCGCCCAACGTCATCGGCGCCTACTCCATCGCCTCCGCCTGCGCCGCCCTCACCGAGGCCGGGTTCGACACCCTCGTCGCCCGTGAGCGGCACCTCATCGACACCGTACGGGCCGGGCTGGCCGGGATCCCCGAGGTGCGGGTGCTGTCGCTGTTCGGGGACGACGCCCCCCGCGTCGGGGTGATCTCCTTCGTCGTCGACGGCTGGAACAGCTCCCACTTCGCCGCCGCGCTCTCCGCCGAGTACGGCATCGGCGTCCGCGACGGGCTGTTCTGCGCCCACCCGCTGGTGCGCACCCTGCTCGGCAGCGACCCGCAGTCCCAGGGCGAGTGCGGCGCCCCGGAGGCCGCGCCCGGCGAGAAGTCCCTCAACGCCATCCGGGTCAGTTTTGGCGCCGGCACCCCCGACGAGCACATCGAGCGCTTCGTCCGCGCCGTGGGCGAACTGGTCGCCGACGGCGCCCGCTGGAACTACCGCACGGTCGACGGCCGCTGCGTCCCCGACACCTCCGCCTGAACCGGCAGCCGGGCCCCCAGCACCACCATCCGCAGCGCCCGCTCGGTGGCGTCGGTGAGCAGCTCCGCCGCCCGCACCAGCGCCTCCGCCAGCGCCATCGGGGCGGGCATGATGCCATGGCAGGCGTCCACGCCCGGTACGTCACCGGCACCCTTGCCGAGGGTGCCGGCCAGCGCCAGCACGGGACGGCCGGAGAGCTTGGCGCGGCGGGCCACCTCGCCCGGCACCTTGCCGCGCCGGGTCTGCTCGTCGAGGGCGCCCTCGGCGGTCAGCACCAGATCGGCGCGGGCGAGACGGGCGTCCAGGTCGAGATGGTCCAGCAGCACCTCGAAGCGCGGCAGCAGCCGGGCCCCCAGCGCCGCCAGCCCGGCCCCGAGCCCGCCCGAGGCGCCGGTGCCCGCCCCGGACCGCAGATCGACCGTGCCCGGCCCGAGATCGCGGCGCAGCAGATACGCCCAGCGCTCCAGCCCCTCCGACAGCCGCTCGACCTGCGCCGGGGTGGCCCCCTTCTGCGGCCCGAACACCCGGGCCACGCCCCGCTCCCCGCACAGCACGTTGTACGGGTTGCAGGCGACCAGGATCTCGGTCCGGGCCAGCCGGGGATCCAGCCCCCGCCCGTCGATCCGGTGGAGCCGCACCAACTCCCCGCCACCGGGCGCCAGCTCGAACCCATCGGCGTCCAGCAGCCGCGCTCCGAGCGCCTGGAGCGCGCCCGCGCCCCCGTCCGAGGTCCCCGAGTCCCCGCAGCCGACGACGATCCGCTCCACCCCGATGTCCAGCGCGGCCCGGATCAGCTCGCCCACCCCGTAGGTCGTCGTGGCCCCCGGGTCCCGCAGACTGGCCGGCACCAGCGACAGCCCGGCGACGGCCGCCATCTCCACGACGGCGGTACGCCCGGAGTCCAGCAGCGCGAAATGGGTGCCGACGCTCTCCCCGAGCGGCCCGGTGGCCGACAGCGCGACCAGCCGCCCACCGCCCGCCGAGGCCAGCGCGCGAGCGGTCCCCTCCCCACCGTCCACCAGCGGAATCAGATCCACCTCGGCCTCCGGCAACACCCGCCGCACCCCGGCCCCGATGGCCTCGGCAGCGGCCTGAGCGGACAACGACTCCTTGAACCCACTGGGGGCAACAGCAATACGGGAGAGCATCAGAGGGCTCCTCAGAGATAGGGGGAAGGGGGAACGCCCGTCTTTCACGGGGGCGGTCCCTGGTCGACAGGGGGAGGGGCAGCGCCCCGTCTTTCAGGGGCGCGGGGCTGTGTTGATATGCGGCTCCGCCGCGTGGGCGCGACCAGCCATAACGAACTCGCAGCCGCGCACAGCAGGTCCACGAACGGAGTGTTATCGCAACGGCACCCCCATCACCGGCCACACCACCACCGCGAACACCAGCACCAACACCGCGGTCAACGGCGCCAGAAACGCCGAAAGCCTCAGCAGATCCCGGGGCGTGTACGTGGCAACCCCCGGTACCTCCGCGAACAACGCGACCGGCTTCGCCGACGCCGGAAGCGTGTGGCAGAACCCCGCCGCCGCCGTCGACGCCAACGCCGCCGCGACCGGATTCACCCCCACCCCCACCGCCGCCGCCACCACCAGCGGCACCAGCACGGACGACCGCGCCGACCGCGACTGAAGCACCAGATGCGCCGCCGTGCTGATCGCGATCACCGCCGCGAGGAACACCTCCGGCCCCACCCCCGTCGGCAGCCCGGACACCAGCCACTTCGCCGCGCCCGAGTCGGACAGCGCGACCCCCATCGCCATGGTCGCCGCCATGAACAGCAACAGAGACCACGGCACGGTCTTCAGCGCGTCCTTCAGCCTCACCGTGCCGATCGCCGGTGAGGCGGCCACCACCGCGCCGATCAGCGCGACCAGCGCCGGCGGCACCTGGTGCAGCGGCTCGCTGCACCACAGCAGCACCACCGTCGCCAGCAGCAGCGCGCAGCGCGACTCGGCGGGGGACCAGGGCCCGGTGACGGGCTCCTCGGTGTGCTGCTGGATGTCCGCCGCGCTGATCTCCACCGGCAGTTTCCGGTCCGCCCGCCGGGTCGTCGTCAGCAGCACCACCTCCGCCGCCAGATGCGAGGAGACCACGGCCAGCGGCAGCCCGATCAGCAGCCACTCGGTGAACCCGACCCGCTCCCCGGTCGACTCCCACAGCACCGACACCGTGATCAGATGGGCGCCCGCGCCGATCAGGGTGGCCACCGCCGACAGCAGGATGACCGTCGGGAACAGCAGCGCCAGCATCACCACCAGCCGCCGGTGCTCGGACAGCGCCTTGGCCAGCGCCAGGAACACCGGCAGGGCGAGCGCGGCCCGCCCGGAGGTGGCCGGGACGGCGAACGCGGTGACGACCAGCGCGGCGGTGGTCAGATGGGTGAGCTGCCGTACGCTGCGCGCCCCGCCGACCAGAAAGGCCGCCGCCCGCCCCGCCAGCCCGGTCCGGGCCACCGCCGCCGCGAGGACGAACGCGCAGATCAGCAGCCAGACGGTGGAGTCACCGAGGGTGCCGAAGAAGGTGTCGCTGCTGATGACCCCGGTCACGGTCAGCGCCAGTCCGGCGCCGAGGGCGATATAGGTGTCGTCGATCGGGGTGGCGATCCAGGCGCAGGTCGCCAGGGCGAAGACGGCGAGGGTGAGACGGGCGGTGCCGGACAGGCCGGGGAAGGTGCCGGGGACCGCCAGCACGGCGCACAGCGACAGCGCCAGGCACAGGCCCACGGTCAGTCGGAGGTTCAGGGTCACGCCATCGAGCGTTCACGCGGGCGGTGAGCCCTTGATGAGCCGTCGATGAAAGAGACTTCATGCTCGCTGGTGAGGGGCGCCCGGCGGATGCTCCCCGGGGGTCACACCGGCAACCGGTACCCCATGCCCCGTACCGTCTCCACCCGTTCGGCGCCCAGCTTCTTGCGCAGGGCCCGGACATAGACGTCCACGATGTTCGACCCGGGGTCGAAGTCGTAGCCCCAGACATGGGAGAGGATCTGTTCGCGGGAGAGCACCTGGCCGGGGTGGCGCAGGAACAGTTCCAGCAGGACGAATTCACGGGCCGTCAGATCGACCGTGCGCTCCCCGGAGCGGGCCCGGCGGGTGCGCAGGTCCAGGGTGAGCGAGCCGGACTTCAGCACGGTCACCTCCGGCGCCCTGGCCGCCGTCCGCAGCCGCAGCCGGACCCGGGCGAGGAGTTCCTCGAAGCGGAACGGCTTGGTCATCCAGTCGTCGGCGCCGCCCTCCAGACCGGCCACGGTGTCCCGGACGGAGTCGCGGGCGGTGAGCACGATGACGGGGGTGGTCACCCGGGCCTCGCGCAGTTCGCGCAGCACGGTGAAGCCGTCGCGGCCGGGCAGCCCGATGTCCAGGACGACGAGGTCGAAACCGCCGGTGAGGGCGTACTCGTAGCCCGCCTCCCCGTCGCCGACGACGGTGGTGGTGAAGCCGTTGGCGCGCAGGCCCTTCTCGACGAAGGAGGCGATGCGCTCCTCGTCCTCCACGATGAGGATCCGGTTCATTCGGGGGGCCTCCCTCCGGGCGGGACGCGGCATGGCTTCATGGGCGGGTCTCCTCCAGGGTGAGGACGAAGGTGGCGCCGCCGCCGTCCGTCTCGTGCAGCCCGACCCGGCCGCCGTGCGCCTCCGCTATGGCCCGCACGATGGACAGGCCGAGCCCGGCGCCGGAGCCCCGGGTGCCGCGGCGGGCGGTGCCGCGCCGGAAGCGCTCGAAGATGACGTCGACGTCCTGCGGGCGCACCCCGGTGCCCGAGTCGGCGACATACAGCTGGACGCGGGCCCCGTCGGTGCGGGAGCCGATGCTGATGCGCTTGCCGGGGCCGGTGTGCTGCACCGCGTTCTGGGCGAGCTGGACCATGGCCTGGGTGATGCGCTGCGGATCGAGCCGGACCTCGGCGTCGGCGACCTCGGCGAGCTGCCAGTCGCGTTCGCCGAGCGCGCGGGCCTTGACATAGACATCGGCGGTGAGTTCGGCGAGCTGGACCGGCTCGGGGGTGACGAAGTCGGGGCGTTCGGCCTTGGCGAGCAGCAGCAGGTCCTCCACGATCCGGCTCATCCGGTCGAGTTCGTCGGTGACGAGGCGGACGGTCTCCTCGCGTTCGGCCGGGTCGTCTCCCATGACTTCCAGATGGCCGCGCACGATGGTGATCGGGGTGCGCAGTTCGTGCCCGGCGTCGTCCACGAACTCGCGCTGGGCGGCGAAGGCCCGCTCCAGGCGGTCCAGCATGTCGTTGAAGGTCTCGGCGAGGGCGGCTATGTCGTCCCGGCCGTGGACCGGTATCCGCCGGGTGAGGTCCTGCTCGGTGAGCTGGGCGGCGGCGGCCCGGACCAGCCGTACGGGCTGAAGTATGCGTCCGGCGACGACCCACCCTATGCCGGTGGTCATCAGCAGGGCGACGCCGGAGATGGCCAGCAGGATGCGGAAGACCTCGTCGGCGCGTTCGTACTCGCGCTGCGGGTGGAAGGCGACGACGAAGGCGGCCTCCGGCTCACCGCCGTAGGGGGCGATCTCCACCTTGGCCCAGCGGATCTTCCCGGCCGGGCGCTCCACCGTGCCGGTGGTGTCGTCCGAGCCGAAGATCTCCCGGCGGGCGTCGGCGTCCTGGTGCAGCGGCAGCGCGGCCGGGATCTCCCGCTGCTGGATGATCTTCGCCGGGTCCGGGCCGCGGCTCGCCACCAGCCCGATCAGCTCCTCGTCGGCGTCGGCGTGCTGGCGCTCCAGGAACACCCGCAGCAGCCGGGTCGCGTCGGTGAAGGGCTGTCCGCCGGCCGGGTCGACGCCGCGCTCCTCGAACTGGGTGAACTCCACCGCCTCCTGGGCCAGCAGATCCGCGATCCGCTGATCGGTGTCGCGCAGCAGGATGGTCCGTACGGTCGTGGCGACCGAGCCGAAGGCCACGGTCATCACCAGCAGCAGCCACAGCAGGATGCGGACCCGGGCGGAGATCCGCGCGCGACCCCGGTCAGCCGTCGTCGCCGCCGCCGATGCCGTCGTCGTCCGCGTCGTCGTCCCCGCTGCCGGCCGGTCCGCCTCGGTCGTCGTCATCGTTTCCGCCGGTGGTGCTGGAGTTGCCGGGTGTGCTGGGCGTGGTGGGGGTGCCGGGGGTGCCGGTGGTGGGTGGGGCGTCGGTGGCGGGGGGCGGGGAGACCACCTCGTCGCTGGGGGTGGGGGCGGGGACGTCGGGGTTCGCCGTCGGGGAGCCGCTGTCCAGTTCCACCTTGGCGGGCACCTCGGGGGACTCCGGCCGGTCGGTGAGGGCGAAGCTGGTCGCGGCGATCCCGAGGGGGATCACGACGACGGCGGCGAGGGCCGCGATTCGGTGGGAGAAGACCATGGTCTCGATGCTCGGCGCCGGGGACGGGAGTGGGGATGAAGCTTGGGTGAGGGTTTCTTCATGTTCCTCCCCCGGCGCCGCACCAGCCAAAGCCCCGCGAAGCCGCCCGGTGTGCTAGGAATCCAGGCCGATCGCGAACGCCGCCTCCAGGTCGTGCTGGGAGTACGTGCGGAACGCGACATGCGTGTCCGTGCCCTCCACGCCCGGGATCTTGCTGATGCGGCCCGGGATCACCTCGGCGAGGTCCTCGTGCTCCTTGACCCGGACCATGGCGATCAGATCGTACGTACCGGTGACGGAGAAGACCTCGCTGACGCTGTCCAGCGCGGCGATCTCCTCGGCGATCTCGGGGATCCGGTCCACGCTGGTCTTGATCAGGACGATCGCGGTGATCACGGCTGGTTCTCTCCCTCGGGGGCCGGAGCTGGGGCGGGCTTGGCGGGCTTCACTCTAACCGTCCGCCCGAACCGGGCCCACGCGTAGCCGAAGCCCAGGCCGAAGCCGATCAGATGGGCCAGATAGGCGACCCCGGGCCCCCGCTCGGCCCGGCCCGCCGCGATCCACTGGAGGGTCACCCAGAACGGCAGCACCACCCACGCCGGAAAGCGCACCGGCAGAAAGAACAGGAACGGCAGCAGACTGGTCACCCGCGCCCGGGGGAAGGCACACAGAAAGGCGCCGAGGACCGCGGAGATCGCCCCGGAGGCGCCGACCAGCGACTGATCGGAGTCCGCGTGCGCGGCGGCGTAGCCCAGCAGGGCGAGATAGCCGCAGCCGAGATAGAAGAGGGTGAACTCGACGCGGCCCATCCGCTCCTCGGTCAGCACCCCGAAGACGTAGAGGAAGAGCATGTTGCCGAGCAGATGGACCCAGCTGCCGTGGATGAAGAGCGCGGTCGCGGGGGTCAGCGCGGCCCGGGGTTCACCTTCGAACAACTGTGCGGGCACGACACCCCAGTGCCGGAAGTAGGCGCGCTGCGCGGCCAGCAGGGCGTCCCCGGTGCCGTAGGACGGATTGAACCCGGAGGCGGGGCCGATCAGGAAGATCAGACAGCAGACCGCGATCAGGGTGTACGTCATCGGGCCCGCCGGCCGGCGCAGCGCCGCCACCGCCCGGCCCGCCGTCCCGCTCCAGTTGCCGATCATGGCTACAGAGCATGACGTACCGGGACGCAACCACGCAGACCGCCTCGCCGCCGTCCCGGGATGGGCGTCGCCCGCCCCCCAGGCCGTAGGGTTACCCCCCGACATGCTCGGAGCGCCCGGCGTGTCGCGGACACTGGAAGGGGCGCTCGGCGCTCCGGGGCGCTCCCGTGCCCCTCCCGGCGCACGCGGGGGTCAAGGAACGCTCGGGCCCCGACGAAGACGTAGGACGAAGAGAAGGAAGCGGACGCCCACGATGACGGTTCCCCTGCCCACCGCCACCTCGCGGTGGCGCTGCACCCTCTGCGGCAATCTGACCCGCTTCGATGTGACGCGCTCGTCGAAGGTCGTCGAGTACGTCCATCTGGACCTGGCCGGGGAGCCGAAGGTCGAGGAGCGCGAGGTGCTCAGTGAGACCATCGAGTCGGTGCGCTGCCGCTGGTGCAACGCGGTGGACCAGGTGGAACTCGTGGACAGGCCGGGCACCGACTCCTGACGGAGCCGGGGCCCCCGACCGCCGATCCCGTGCGGGGATCGGCACAGGTATTGGGGTGACGGATGGTGGAGACCACAGGCGGGGGGCCGGGCGACGGCGCCGCTGAGGTGCTCGACCGTCCACTGCCCGACGGGGTGCGCCGCCGGGTCGTGCAGATCGTGTCCGACGGCTTCGGCGGGCTGACCGTCGCCGAGCTGCCCGCGCAGCTGCGGCAGTACGCCCGCTTCGCCCCCAACCGGCGGGCCAAGTTCGCCGGGAACGCGATGGCCGCCGCCCTGGAGACCGACGCGCTGTTCCGGCAGCGCATCGGCGAGAAGCTGCGCGAGGCCCAGCCGGAGCTGACCGGCGCGCTGGACTCCGGTGCCCCGCCGCCCGCCGCCGATCCCCTCGATGTGGCGGCGGCGGCCTATGTGCTGCGGCCCCCCGGCTGGGTGAAGCTGGTCACCGCGGCCGGCGAGGAGGCCCAGCGCGCGGACGCCGAGCGCGCCGACGAGGAGAGCCGCGCCGAACTGGAGCGGCTGCGCACCGAGCTGGCCACCGCCCAGGACCAGATCCGCGCCGAGACCGAGCGGCTGCGCACGGAGCTGGACAGCGCCCGCAAGGAAGCGGAATCGCTTCACCGCAAACTGCGCGCCGCGGTCAGCGATGTGCGGCGCGGCGAGGCGGCGCTGCGCAAGGTGCAGAGCGAGCTGGAGGCGGTGCGCGCCGAGGGGCAGGCCCAGGTGTCCGCCGCCGAGAGCGAGTCCCGGCGCCTCAAGGCCCGGCTCGGTGAGTCCGAGGCCGCCCTGGAGGCCACCCGGCGGGCCGCCCGCGAGGGCCGCAGCGTCGAGGACATGCGGGTCAGACTGCTGCTGGACACGGTCCTGGACGCCGCGCAGGGCCTGCGCCGCGAACTCGCCCTGCCGCCGGTGTCGGTACGGCCCGCGGAGACCGTGGACGCGGTCGAGCCGGGCCGGATGACCCCGAAGGACATCGCCGCGCGGGCGCTGTCGGAGCACGACCCGGCCATTCTCGACCAGTTGCTCGCGCTGCCGCAGGCGCATCTGGTCGTCGACGGCTACAACGTCACCAAGACCGGCTATCCGCAGATGCCGCTGGAGAAGCAGCGGCTGCGGCTGCTCGGCCAGCTCGCCCAGCTCGCCGCCCAGTCCGGCGCCGAGGTCACCTGTGTCTTCGACGGGGCGGAACTGGCCGCGCCGGTGCTGCTGGCGCCGCCGCGCGGGGTCCGGGTGCTGTTCTCCAAACCGGGGGTCACCGCCGACGAGCTGATCCGGCAACTGGTGCGCGCCGAGCCGCCGGGGCGCCCGGTGATCGTGGTCTCGACCGACCGCGAGGTGGCCGACGGGGTGGCGCGGGCCGGTGCCCGGCCGGTGGCGTCCGTGGTCCTTCTGAAGCGGTTCGCCCGGGGCTGACCCCTTGCCGGGGATCCGCCCCATGATCGGTGGGACACCCCAAGCGCAACCTTCGGGCCCATTGCCCGAATTAGTGGGATCTTCCCGCGACATACGGTCAATCCGGCATCACGGGATGTGAGTTGTGTGTAAATAATGGCCGGTGGGGCGAGATTTTTCAGCTGAGGATTTGAACTGATCACAACCGGGTCACTAGGGTCTGGGCTCGAACCTCCACTCGGTTGATCACTCATCAGGGGTGACGGTGGAGGGACACCGCCCACCGGCGTGTCGGTAGGCGGCTGGAGGAAGAAGGAGATCGCCCCCGTGGCGTCCCACCGTCGACCCAAGCAGCCGAGCCGCACCCGTGTGACCGTGCTGACCACCGCGGCCGCCGCCGCCGTCGCCCTCAGCTCCCAGGCCGCCCAGGCCGCCCCGAGCGAGAAGCCGACCAAGGACGAGGTCAAGGCGAAGGTCGACAAGCTCTACGAAGAGGCCGAGGCCGCCACCGAGAAGTACAACGGCGCCAAGGAGAAGCAGGAGAAGCTCCAGAAGGAGATCTCCACCATCCAGGACAATGTCGCCAAGGGCCAGGAAGAGGTCAACGAGCTGCGCGAGGGCCTCGGTTCGATGGCCAGCGCCCAGTACCGCGCCGGCGGCATCGACCCCTCCGTCCAGCTCTTCCTCTCCGCCGACCCGGACGACTACCTCGACAAGGCGTCCACCCTCGACCAGCTCAGCAGCCAGCAGGTCGACGCCCTGGGCAAGATCCAGGACAAGCAGCGCGAACTCGCCCAGGACCGCGCCGAGGCGTCCGAGAAGCTCCAGGACCTCTCCACCACCCGCGAGGAACTGGGCAACAAGAAGAACGAGGTCAAGGCCAAGCTCGCCGAGGCCCAGAAGCTCCTCAACTCGCTGACCGCCGCCGAGAAGGCCGCCCTCCAGGAGGAGGAGCAGCGCGCCAGCCGCGACTCCACCGAGCGCGTCTCCCTGGGCGACGCCCCGACCGGCTCGGGCCGCACCATGTCGGCCTACGCCGCCGCCCAGAGCGTCATCGGCAGCCCCTATGTCTACGGCGCCTCCGGCCCCTCCTCCTTCGACTGCTCGGGCCTGACCTCCTGGGCCTACGCCCAGGCCGGGATGCAGATCCCCCGCACCTCCCAGGCGCAGGCCAACGCCGGTACCCGCATCTACAGCCAGTCCGACCTCAAGGTCGGCGACCTGGTCATCTTCTACGGCGATCTGCACCACGTCGGCTTCTACGCGGGCAACGGCCAGATCCTGCACTCCCCGCGCACCGGCGCCGTCGTGCGTTACGAGTCGATCAACAACATGCCCTTCCAGTTCGGCGTGCGGATCTGACCCGCGTCGACCCACGACACGGCCTGCCCCCCGAACGAGGGAATCCACGTGCCGTGAAGTGACCCCACGCCCCGCCGGTGACCTGCGTCAGCGGCGGGGCGTCACTGTGCGTACGCACGGAGGTCTTTGGCCGAGGCCCCGTCGCACGGCTACTGTCTGCCGCGCTTGAGTCGTCCAATGCGTGCGCGTGCAGTGAGCGCCCAGTGAAAGGGGCACGGCTTCCCGTGGGGTCCCATCGCCGTCAGACACCGTCCGGGTTCGACCGAGGGTCGTACGTCGCCGTCTCCGTCCTCACCGCGGTCTCCGCCGCCGTCGCCGCGCTCGGCGCCGCCCCGGCCACCGCCGCCCCCGCCGATGACACCCGGGCCGAGGTCGACCGGCTCTACACCGAGGCCGAGCAGGCCACCGAGGCGTACAACAAGGCCGACGAACGCACCGGCACCCTGCGCGGCGAGGTCCGCCGCACCCAGGACCGCATCGCCCGCCAGCAGGACCGCGTCAACGAGCTGCGCGAGGCCCTCGGCTCGCTGGCCGGCGCCCAGTACCGGGCCGGTGGCGTCGACCCCTCCGTCGCCCTGCTGTTCTCCGACGACCCCGACGACTACCTCGACAAGGCCGCCGTCCTGGACCGGATCAGCACCCGGCAGGCCGCACAGCTCACCGAGCTGCGGGGCGCCCTGCGCGAGCTGGCCCAGGAGCGCACCGAGGCCACCGGACGCCTCGCCGAACTGGAGCGGAGCCGCAAGGCCGTCGCCGCCCACAAGAAGACCGTCGAGGGCAAGCTCGCCAAGGCCCGCGAACTGCTCAACGCGCTGCCCGACGACGACCGCGCCGCCTACGACCGCGCCTCCCGCTCCGGCCGCACCGATCCACCCGCCCCCTCCGGCGCCCGGCCCGCCTCCGGCCGGGCCGCCGCCGCGGTCGCCGCCGCCCGCTCCGCCATCGGCAAGCCCTACATCTGGGGCGCCAACGGCCCCAGCGGCTTCGACTGCTCCGGCCTCACCCAGTGGTCCTACGCCCAGGCGGGCATCGCCATCCCCCGCACCTCCCAGGGCCAGCGCCACGCCGGCCACCATGTCCCGCTCGCCCAGGCCCAGCCCGGCGACCTGGTCACCTACCGCTCCGACGCCAGCCATGTCGGCATGTACGTCGGCGACGGACAGGTCGTCCACGCCCCCTACCCGGGCGCCCCGGTGCGCTACGACCCGGTCGGCATGATGCCGATCGACTCGGTGACACGCGTCTGAATCCTCCGCTCCCCTTACGATCGGGAGGATGGCTGGACGACGGCGGGCACGGATATCCGGGGTCACCCCGGGCGCCGCGCTGTGCGCGCTGCTGCTGACCCTGGTGGCGCTGGTGTCCTGCGGCCGGACGCCCGCCCCGGACACCGGCCGCGCGGACGTCCAGCGGCTCCTGGACCGCCGTGCGGCGGCCCTGCTGGCCGGCGACACCGTCGCCTACCGCGCCACCGGCACCCCCATCGGCTGGGAGAACCTCGGCTCGCTGCCGCTGGCCGACTGGTCCTACCGGGTCACCGGCCTCGCCCCCGCCGCCGGTACCCGCGCCACCGACACCTTCACCGCCGACGCCGAGCTGAGCTACCGCCTCCAGGGCTACGACCGGGCCCCCGTCACCACCGCCCGCACCCTCACCCTCACCCGCGCCCGGGACGGCGTCTGGCGGCTCACCGCCGACCGGCCCGCCGAGAAGTCCGGACAGCAGCTGTGGGACCAGGGCCCGGTCCAGGTCATCCGGGGCACCCGCAGCCTGATCCTGGGCGTCGGCCGCACCCCGCAGTCCCTGCGCGACTTCGCCGCCCTCGCCGACCGGGCCGTCCCGGCCGTCTCCGACGCCTGGGGCCCCGACTGGGGGCGGCACGTCCTGGTCCTCGTACCGAAGTCGCTGGAGGGCATGGCGGGGCTGCTGGGGTCGCCCGCGTCCTCCTACCGGGGCATCGCCGCCGTCACCACCGGCGAGGTCGGCGCCACCGGGGACGCCCCCGCCGACCGGATCATCATCAACCCCGACGCCTACGCCGTCCTCGGCGACACCGGCAAGCAGGTCGTGCTCACGCACGAGACCACCCATGTCGCCACCCGGGCCCACACCAACGCCGCCACCCCGCTGTGGCTCTCCGAGGGCTACGCCGACTGGGCCGGCTACCGGGGTACCGACCGCACCCCCGCCGAGGTCGCCCCCGAACTCGCCCGCGCGGTCGCCGCCGGAGAAGTGCCCGAGACCCTCCCGGCCGACGACGACTTCGGCTTCACCGACGACCCCGCGACCCTGGCCCGCGCCTACGAGTCCGGCTGGCTGGCCGCCCGCATGATCGCAGGCCACTGGGGCGAGCCCCTGCTCGGCGACTTCTACCGCGCGGTCGCCGCCCACGGGAAGCGCGAGGGCGCGGTGTCCTCGGCCCTGACGAAGGTGCTGGGCGTGAGCGAGGAGCAGTTCACCAAGGAGTGGCGGGAGTATCTGGTGACACAGCTGTCGGCGGGGTGAGCGCCGCTCAGGAGGGGACGCGGCTGCCCTGCTCGCGGGCCGGTTCCGCCGGCGGCAGGGGAGCGCGGGCGGACCTCGCCGGTACCGTCTCCCGCCACAGGATCCGCGCCGCGAGCAGCGCCGCCGCGACCAGCAGCCCGTTGCGCACCACCAGCAGCGTCACCCCCAGCGCGTCGCTCGCCACCACATGCGAGAACCACAGCGGGAACTCCAGCACCGTCGCCAGACACGCCAGCAGCACCAGCACCACCGGCACCCGCATCCGGCTGGCCCGAAAGCCCAGGCACACCGCCGCCGTGCCGACCAGCCACACCATGTACTGGGGGCTGATCACCCGGCTGGTCACCGTGAACATCAGCACCCCGACGAAGGCCGCGTCCGCCGCCGTCCACGCCTCGAACCGCGCCGCCCGCAGCCGCCACAGCAGCAGCCATCCGAACGCCAGCCCCGACAGCACCAGCGCCGCCGCGCTGACCACCTCCACATACGGGCCGAGGAACTCCACCGACCCGTAGTTCAGCAGCACCTGCCCCTCCCAGCCGAAGTGCCGGGCGACATGGAACACCAGCGACCCCAGCGACTCCACCTCCGTGCCCCGGTCCCGCTGGAAGGTCAGGAACGCGAACGCCCCCGGCATCGCCAGCCAGCTCACCGCCGCCACCACCCCGGCCGCCACCAGCGCCGCCCCCCACGCCCGGCGCCGGACCACCCCCAGCAGCACCAGCGCCGGCCACACCTTCAGCATCGCCCCGAACCCCGCCAGCGCCCCCATCAGCCGGGGATACCGGGCCCCCGCCAGCAGCGCGCCCACCGCGACGGCGGTCACCATCACGTCATAGCGCGCGTACACCGTCGGGCCCAGCAGCGGGACGCCCACCACCCACACCCAGGCCCCGCGCAGCGAGCGGCCCCGCCCGGCCGCCGAGGTCAGCAGCAGCAGCGTCACCACCAGGTCCGCGGCGAAGGCCAGCACGAAGAACGCCTGCGCGTACTCCAGGAACGGCAGCAGGGCGGGCGACAGGATCGGCAGCGCGGCGGCGGGCGGGTACTGCCAGGTGACATCGTCCAGCGGGAACGTCCCGGTGCGCAGCACCTCGTACCAGCCCTGGTAGATCACCGAGACATCGCTGGTGACATCCGGACCCGGGAAGACCCACACCTTCATCACGAACAGCAGCAGGAGCACCCGGGTCAGGGCCCAGAGCGCGATCAGCCACGGCAGCGTCCGCCACATCCCCGACTTTTCCACTGAAGCCCCTGTTCCCGCGCCCGGCCGTGCCGAGCGGTGAGTCTACGTTGGGTAGGCTCGGCGGCGATGCGCAAGACCCTCGTCGTCACCAACGACTTCCCGCCCCGCCCCGGCGGGATCCAGGCGTTCCTGCACAACATGGCCCTGCGGCTGGACCCCGAACGCCTCGTCGTCCACGCCTCCACCTGGAAGCGCGGCCCCGAGGGCGCCGAGGCCACCGCCGCCTTCGACGCCGAGCAGCCCTTCACCGTGGTCCGCGCCCGGACGACGATGCTGCTGCCGACCCCGGGCGCCACCCGCCGGGCCGTCTCCCTGCTGCGCGAACACGGCTGTACGGCGGTGTGGTTCGGGGCGGCGGCGCCGCTCGGTCTGATGGCCCCCGCGCTGCGCCGGGCGGGCGCCGAACGGCTGGTCGCCACCACCCACGGCCACGAGGCGGGCTGGGCCCAGCTCCCCGCGTCCCGCCGCTTGCTGCGCCGGATCGGCGAGGGCACCGACACCCTCACCTACCTCGGCGAGTACACCCGCTCCCGGATCGCCGCCGCGCTCACCCCCGAGGCCGCCGCCCGGATGGTCCAACTGCCGCCCGGTGTCGACGAGAAGACGTTCCACCCCGGCTCCGGCGGCGCCGAGGTGCGCGCCCGCCTCGGCCTCACCGACCGGCCGGTGGTGGTCTGTGTCTCCCGGCTGGTCCCGCGCAAGGGCCAGGACACCCTGATCCTCGCCCTGCCCCGCATCCTGGCCCACCACCCGGACACCGCCCTGCTGATCGTCGGCGGCGGCCCCTACGAGAAGGAGCTGCGCCGCCTGGCCCGGGAGACCCGGGTGACGGACTCGGTGGTCTTCACCGGAGCCGTCCCCTGGGCATCCCTGCCCGCGCACTACGGCGCCGGTGATGTCTTCGCGATGCCCTGCCGGACCCGGCGCGGCGGCCTGGACGTCGAGGGCCTCGGCATCGTCTACCTGGAAGCCTCCGCGACCGGCCTCCCGGTCGTCGCCGGCGACTCCGGCGGCGCCCCCGACGCGGTCCTGGACGGCGAGACGGGCTGGGTGGTCCGAGGAGCGTCCCCCGAGGACACAGCGGACCGCATCATCGCCCTCCTGACCGACGAGGAACTCCGCCGCAGAATGGGGGAGCGGGGCCGCCAGTGGGTGGAGGAAAAATGGCGCTGGGACCTATTGGCAGACCGCTTGAGGGCTTTGCTGTAGAGAAACCCGAGGTTCAACGCGGGAGGCTTTGGCTTTTATCTTTTAGGGGCGCTGGGGGTACCCCCTCTGGGGGAGGAACTGCGCGACCAGCCACAATCAACCCGCACCCGCCCCCAACCATCAAGCCGCACCCCCCTTAGGCGCGTCACTTCCCGTAAAGCCCCTCAATCTCCCCAGCGAAATCCTTGGCAACAACATTCCGCTTCAGCTTCAGCGACGGAGTCAAATGCCCCGACTCCTCACTGAACTGCCCCGGCAGAATCCGGAACTTCCGCACCGACTCCGCCTTCGACACCGCCGCGTTCCCGTCATCCACCGCACTCTGGATCGCCGCCACCAGCTCCGGATCCCCGGCCAACGACGCCGCGGTCGAGCCGGAAGGCTTACCGCGATCCGCGGCCCACCGCCCCAGGAACTCCTCGTCGATCGTGATCAGCGCGCCCACGAAGGGCCGTCCGTCGCCGACCACCATGCACTCGGCGACCAGCGCATGCGCCCGGATCCGGTCCTCGATCACCGCCGGGGCCACGTTCTTGCCGCCCGCGGTGACGATGATCTCCTTCTTGCGCCCGGTGATCCGGAGGTACCCGTCCTCGTCCAGGGTCCCGACATCACCGCTGTGGAACCAGCCGTCGGCCAGCGCCTCGGCGGTCGCGGACGGGTTGTTCCAGTACTCCTTGAACAGATGCTCGCCGTGCAGCAGCACCTCGCCGTCGTCGGCGATCCGCACCACCGACCCCGGCAGCGGCTGCCCGACCGTGCCGATCTTCTGCCGGTCCCAGGGGTTGAACGTGGTCGCCGCGCAGGTCTCGGTCAGCCCGTAGCCCTCCAGGACGGTGAAGCCGATGCCGCGGAAGAAGTGCCCGAGCCGCTCGCCCAGCGGGGCGCCGCCGGAGATGGCGTACTCGCCGCGCCCGCCGAGCACCGCGCGCAGCTTGCCGTAGACGAGTTTGTCGAAGATCTTGTGCTTGACGCGCAGGCCGAACGACGGGCCGGACGGGGTGTCCAGCGCCTTGCTGTAGGCGATGGCGGTGTCCGCCGCCTTGTCGAAGATCTTGCCCTTGCCGTCCGCCTGCGCCTTGGCGCGCGCCGAGTTGTAGACCTTCTCGAAGACGCGCGGGACGCCCAGGATCAGCGTCGGCCGGAAGGTGGCCAGTTCATCGGTGAGGTGCTTGATGTCCGGGACGAGGCCCAGCTTGATCGGCGCCATCATCGGCGCGATCTGCACCAGCCGCCCGAAGACATGGGCGAGCGGCAGGAACAGCAGCACACTGCACTCACCGGTGCGGAACAGCGGGCGCAGCCGCTCCACGGCGTTGCCGCACTCCGCGAAGAAGGCGCGGTGGGTGAGGACACAGCCCTTGGGGCGGCCGGTGGTGCCGGAGGTGTAGACGATGGTCGCGGGGTCGTCGGCCCGCGCGAGGGAGGAGCGCTCGTCGACGGTGTCCTCGGAGACGTCCCGGCCGAGCCGCCCGAGTTCCTCGACCGCGCCGCCGTCGATCTGCCAGACATGCTTCAGCGCGGGCAGCCGGTCGCGGATCGACTCCAGTCCGGCGGCGTGCTCCGCGCTCTCCACCAGGCACGCGGTGACGCCCGAGTCCCCGAGGATCCACTGCACCTGCTCGGGCGAGCTGGTCTCGTACACCGGGACGGTGATCCCGCCCGCGGTCCAGATCGCGAAGTCCAGCAGCGTCCACTCGTAGCGGGTGCGGGACATCAGGCCCACCCGGTCGCCCGGCTGCACACCCGCCGCGATCAGGCCCTTGGCCGCCGCGCGGACCTCGGCGAGGAAGACGGTGGCCGTCACGTCCTGCCAGGCGCCGCCGGCCTTGCGGGCGATCACGGCGACGTCGGGATGCTGCGCGGCGTTTCTGCGGACGATGTCGGTCAGGTTGCCGTCCGCGGGGACCTCGTACAAAGCCGGAAGACTGAACTCGCGCAAGACTGCTGCTCCTCATAGGGCGCCGGCGCCACGACGTTGTGTGATGCGACGGTGCGGTCCAAGGCTCGGGCAGGTGCTCAGGGCGCTGCGCCGGGGCGCGGGGCCCTGTGGCCGAAAACCTGGGCACGACTGGACGGGCCGGACGTTACCCGCCGGTATGGCGTCTTCGACAGGGGGCCCCGGCGAGATGTTCGCTGCGTCACACAGATTGCTGTTCCTGTTGCTCCTCTGCGCGCACAGTAGTCCACCCCTTTCCGGACCGGCCAGTAACCGGTGGTCTATCCGACACTGTTCACTTATGCCGCCCCCGCCTACCCTTGATCACCATGGCCCCCTCACCGGACTCAGCGGACGGCAACCGCCGCCACCGTGTGCATGTGATCAGCGACGTGCACGGCAACGTCCGGGACCTGGCCACCGCCGGTGCGGGCGCGGACGCCCCGATCTGCCTCGGTGACCTGGTCCTCTTCCTCGACTACACCGACCACGCGCGCGGCATCCTCCCCGACCTCTTCGGCGCCGAGAACGCCCGCCGGATCGTGGAACTGCGCACCGCCCGGCGCTACACCGAGGCCCGGGAGTTCGGCGCCCGGCTGTGGGCGGGGGTCGGCGAGGACCGGGCGGCGGTCATCGAGCGGGCGGTGCGGGGCCAGTACGCCGAACTGTTCGCCGCCTTCCCGACGCCGACGTACGCCACCTACGGCAATGTCGACATCCCGCACCTGTGGCCGGAGTACGCCGGAGCGGGCACCACCGTCCTGGACGGCGAGCGGGCCGAGATCGGCGGCTGGACCTTCGGCTTCGTCGGCGGCGGCCTGCGCACCCCGATGCGCACCCCCTACGAGATCGACGACGAGGAGTACGCGGCGAAGATCGAGGCCGTCGGCGAGGTCGACGTCCTGTGCACCCACATCCCGCCCGAGGTGCCGGAGCTGGTCTACGACACCGTCGCGCGCCGCTTCGAACGGGGCTCGCGGGCGCTGCTCGACGCCATCCGCCGGACCCGGCCGCGCTACGCGCTGTTCGGGCACGTCCACCAGCCGCTGGTGCGGCGGATGCGGGTCGGGGCCACCGAGTGCGTGAACGTGGGGCACTTCGCGGGGGCGGGGCGGCCCTGGGTGCTGGAGTGGTGACCGGCCCTGTTCGACCGCGCGGTAGCCTTCACGCTGTCTATTCGGCCGCATCGGAGGAGCCACGGCGATGGCGGAACACACCAGCTCTAGCATCACGATCGAGGCGGCCCCCGCCGAGGTCATGAAGGTGATCGCGGACTTCGCCCGCTACCCCGACTGGACCGGCGAGGTGAAGCAGGCCGAGGTGCTCGCGACCGACGCGCGGGGCCGGGCCGAGCAGGTGCGGCTGGTGATGGACGCCGGGGCGATCAAGGACGACCAGACGCTCGGATACACCTGGACCGGGGACCACGAGGTGTCCTGGACCCTGGTGAAGTCCCAGATGCTGCGCTCCCTGGACGGCTCGTACCTGCTCCGGCCCGCCGGGACGGCGACGGAGGTCACCTACCGGCTGACGGTCGACGTCAAGATCCCCATGCTCGGCATGATCAAGCGCAAGGCGGAGAAGGTCATCATCGACCGCGCGCTGGCGGGCCTGAAGAAGCGGGTGGAGTCGGGGACGGCGTAGGTCCCGATCCGGGGGGCGGGTGCCCCGGCGCCCCCGGGAGTCGCGGTCGGCCCCTGCTTGAGGGGTGCGGGAACTGCGCGACCCGCCACAGACCACCCGCACCCGACCCGACAACCCCAGGACCCCATGCGAACCCTCCTCGTCACCGGCCCCGGCGGAGCCGGCCGCACCACCATCGCCGCCGCCACCGCCCTCCGGGCAGCCCGCCAGGGCACCCGCACGCTGCTCATCGGCACCGACCCCACCGACACGCTCGGCACCACCCTCGGCACCACCCTGGACGGCATCCCCGGCCTCACCGTCCGCCACCCCGACGCCACCGCCCGCTTCCGGCAGGACCTCGCCGCGTTCCAGGACCGGGCCGGCACCGTCCTCGACCTGCTGGGCGCCGGCCGCCTCGACCCCGAGGAACTCACCCCCCTGCCCGGCGCCCCCGAACTCGCCGTGCTGCGCGCCCTGCGCACCGCCGCCCTCGCCGAGGACGCCCATGACCTGGTCGTCGTCGATCTGCCGCCGATCGAGCAGGCCCTCGCCCTGCTCGCCCTCCCCGAGGAACTGCGCCGCTATCTGCGCCGGCTGATGCCGCCCGAGCGGCAGGCGGCCCGCGCCCTGCGCCCGGTCCTCGGCCGCCTCGCCGGCGTCCCCATACCCCCCGAGTCGCTCTACGAGACCGCCGCCCGCTGGGATCTGGAGCTGGCCGCCGCCGAGGCCGTCGTGGCCGACCCGGACACCAGCGTGCGGATCGTCGCCGAACCCACCCCGGCCGGTGCCGACGCCGTCCGCACCGCCGTCCTCGGTCTCGCCCTGCGCGCTCTCGCCCCCGAGGCGGTGATCGCCAACCGGGTCCTCCCCGAGCACACCGAGGACCCCTGGCTCGCGGGCCCGGTCGCCCAGCAGCGCAAGACCCTGGAGGAGTGGCGGGCCGGATACCCCGGGTCCCTGTGCCAGGTCCCGCACCTGGGGCACGACCCGCGCGGCGCCGACGACCTCGCCGCGCTCCCCGTCCCCGGCGCCACCCCCCGCCCCGCCCCCGTCGAGTGGCCCGTCGCCGACCGGCTCGCGGACGAGGGTGTGCTCGTCTGGCACATCCCGGTGCCCGGCGCCTCGCGCGAGGACCTCGATCTGGTCCGGCGCGGCGACGAACTCGTCCTCGGCTCCGGACGGTTCCGGCGGATCGTTCCACTGCCCTCCGCGCTGCGCCGCTGCACCGTCGTGGGCGCCGGGCTGCGCGACGGCGAGCTGCGCATCCGGTTCGCCCCCGACCCCGGGCTGTGGCCGACGGCCCGCTGAGGGCTCCGCGCCCGTTCGGGTAACGTCGTAAGGACGAAACGTAGTCAGGAGTCGCCATGAGCGAAGAGCGCCAGCCCGCCGACGCCGCCCCCGGGCCGGCGACCGACAAGGACGCGCCGGTCGCGCCGGTCTCCGACGCCGACGCCTGGGCGACCGCGTGCGCCGAGGACCTCGCCGAGGAGAAGGCCCGCCGCCGCGCCCAGCACGGCAGCCCGCCCGGCTCGGCCGCCGACGAACTGCTCCGGCTGGTCGACACCGTCGCGGACAAGCTGTCCGGCCTCGGGACCCCGCTGCTCGGCCCGGTGGCCGGGACGGCGGCCCAGCAGGTGGTCCGCCAGGTCGTCCAGCAGGCCAGATCCGTGGTGGAACCGGTCATCGAGCGCAATCCGGATGTCTTCGATCATCTCGCCGGGGCCGGTCAGGAACTGCTCGCCGCGTACCGCTCCGCCGTCCAGGCGCAGGAGCAGCGCTGGACCGCCCGCGCCGGAGATCTCGGCACCCCGCGGGACCGGACCGGCGAGGACGGCGAGGACGGCGACGACGACGACCCGCCCGCCGGTCCCCACCAGCGGATCGACCTGGACTGAGGGCTGTTGGAGCCCCGTGGGCCCCGGCCGCCTCGGGTACGGTTGGCCTTAGCGGGGCTCGACCGGAACTGAGGGATTCATGGGACTCACCATCGGCGTCGACATCGGCGGCACCAAGATCGCGGCGGGTGTGGTAGACGAGGAAGGCAACATCCTCTCGACCCACAAAGTGCCCACTCCGGGCACGCCCGACGGCATCGTGGACGCCATCGCCGCCGCCGTGGAGGGCGCACGCGCGGGGCATGAGATCGTCGGCGTCGGCATCGGCGCCGCCGGCTATGTCAACCGCGAGCGGTCCACGGTGTACTTCGCGCCGAACATCGACTGGCGCGAGGAACCGCTGAAGGAGAAGGTCGAGGCCCGGGTCGGGCTCCCGGTCGTGGTCGAGAACGACGCCAACGCGGCGGCCTGGGGCGAGTACAAGTTCGGTGCGGGCAAGGGCCACCGCAATGTCATCTGCATCACCCTGGGCACCGGCCTGGGCGGCGGCATCATCATCGGCAACAAGCTGCGGCGCGGGCACTTCGGGGTGGCCGCCGAGTTCGGCCACATCCGGATGGTCCCGGACGGGCTGCTGTGCGGCTGCGGCTCCCAGGGCTGCTGGGAGCAGTACGCCTCCGGCCGCGCCCTGGTCCGCTACGCCAAGCAGCGCGCCAACGCCACCCCGGAGAGCGCGGAGATCCTGCTCGGGCTCGGTGACGGCAGCCCCGACGGCATCGAGGGCAAGCACATCTCCATGGCCGCCCGGCAGGGCGACCCGGTGGCCGTCGACTCCTACCGCGAACTGGCCCGCTGGGCGGGCGCCGGTCTCGCCGACCTGGCCTCGCTCTTCGACCCCTCCGCCTTCATCGTCGGCGGCGGCCTCTCCGACGAGGGCGAACTCGTCCTCGACCCGATCCGCAAGTCCTACAAGCGCTGGCTGGTGGGCGGCAACTGGCGCCCGGTCGCCGAGGTCATCGCCGCCCGACTGGGCAACGAGGCGGGCCTGGTAGGAGCAGCGGACCTGGCCCGCCAGCCCGACCCGACGATGTAACCCCGCCTGGCACAGGGGCCCGGCCTTACGAACGCCGGGCCCCTGCGAACGCCGGGCGCCGGGCCTTACGAACGCCGGGCCCTACGAACGCCGGGCCGCTGCGAACGCCGGGCGCCTGCGAGCGCCGGGCCGCTGTGACGCCGCTAAAGGGGCGCGGGGAACTGCGCGACCAGCCCCCCACCACGGCCACCCGCGCACCACCCCTCACCCCACCCCCTTGGGCGCCCCAAACCCCACCCAACCCCCCATCCCCCCGCGTTACATTGGCCCCCATGCCAACCCCCCTATCCCCCCTCCCCCCCTTCCCCCCCTCCACGACGGAGTCGCCCGCCGTCATCCGCGTCCTGACCTACAACATCCGCTCCCAGCGCGACGACCAGCCCGCCCTCGCCCGAGTGATCAACGCCTGCGCCCCCGACCTCGTCCTGGTCCAAGAAGCCCCCCGCTTCTTCCGCTGGCGCAAAAAGCTCTCCCGCCTGGCCGCCGCCACCAACCTCGTGCTCCTCTCCGGAGGAGCCCCCGCCGCGGGCCCGGCCCTGCTCTGCACCCTGCGCGCCACCGTCCTGCGCACCGAGGACGTCCTCCTCCCCCTCACCCCCGGACTGCACCGCCGAGGCTTCTCGACGGCAGTCGTCCGCTTCGGCGCCTCCGCCCCGCTCGGCGTCCTCAGCGCCCACCTCAGCCTGGACAGGACGGAGCGCCACGCGCAGAGCGGCATGCTGCTCGACCGGCTCGCCGCACTCGGTGTGGAGCACGCGGTCGCCGGCGGCGATCTCAACGAGCGGCCCACCGGCCCCAGCTTCCGCCGCCTCGCCGAGAGCCTCCAGGACTGCCGTACGGTCGCCCCCTGGGGCGGCGCGGACGGCGAGGACACCTGGGTCCGCACCGAACCCCACAGCCGGATCGACGCGATCTTCGCCACCCGGGGCATCGAGGTGCTCGCCTGCGGTGTGCCGCACGGTCTGCCCGGCGTGCGGGAGAACGACCTGAGGGCGGCCACGGACCACCTTCCGGTCCTCGCCGCCCTCAGAATCCCACCCGCCTGACCCAGCACCTGACACCCAGCACCCGACCCGGCACCTGACACCCAGCACCCGAGCCGGCACCTGACCCGGCACCCGACCCAAACGGCGTTCGCCGCCCCGCGTCAGACCACCGCGCCCCGCCCGGGGTCCTCCCCGTCCTCGTCGTCCGTCCGCATCCGGGCCACCAGCGTGGAGAAGCCGCCGAGGAAGCCGCCGATGCCCAGCGTCGCCAGCCACCAGGTCATGTCCCAGCTCAGCAGCACCGCCAGCAGAAGCAGCAGCGGCCCGCCCACCACCGCGAGCCAGGCGAACTTCGCCGTGACATCGGCCGTGGGCAGCGGCGGCGGCTCCGGCGGGACGAAGTGCCCCTCGTCGGTCTCGTCCAGATCGTCCTCGGACGGCTCGGCCACGCTGTAGTCACGCGGGCCACCGCCCCCGACCCCCGGGGCGAAGGCCACCGAACCGCCGAGCGGCGCCGGTGTCTCCTCCTTGGGCTCCGCGTCCCCCGCGCTGCTCGCGGCAACGCCCTCCGTACCGCTCTCCGTACCGCTCTCCGCGCCGTTCTTCTCGCTCTCCAGGAGCGCCAGATCCTCCACCGACTTGAAGGGCTTGGCGCCCGGCGGGTCCTTCGGTTCGTCCCCGTAACCGGCGACGATCGCCGCCCAGGCGGCCTCCTCGTCGAAGGGGACGTTCTGCTCGTCCGGCTCGGGCCGCTCCCGGTCGTCCCGCCGGTCGCGGTCCTCCCGGTCCTCGCGGTCGGAGTCGTGCTCAGCCACCTGCGGCCGTCCCTTCCTTTCCGGAGCCCTTCCCTGCCTGCTCACCGGCCGCCGTCACGGCACCCGGCGCGTACCGGTCCACGAAGGCGCGGCTCTCCTCGAAGATCCGGCCGGCGTCATGGTCCAACGTCGCCACGTGGTAGCTCTGTTCCAGCAGCACCTCACGGATCTCGGTGGAGGAGACCCGGCTGAGGATGCGCGTCGAGTCCTGCGGCGGCACCACATGGTCCTGCGGGCTGTGCAGCAGCAGCAACGGCTGGGTGACCTGCGGCAGCTCACCGTCGACGAGCTGGAGGAACCGGCGCAGCGAGTGCGCCGCGTGCAGCGGCACCCGCGCGTAGCCGATCTCCACCGCGCCGGGCTTGGCGATGTCGCTGGCGATGCCCTTCGTCGTCCGGACCAGATGGCGGGCGACCGGGAGGGCGTGGGCGCTCAGGCCGTGCACCTTGTTCGCCGGGTTGACGACGACCACGCCGGTCACCGCCTCTCCGTGCCGGGCGGCCAGCCGCAGGGCGAGGGCGCCGCCCATGGACAGGCCGAACACGAACACCCGGGCGCACCGCTCGGTGAGGGCGAGCAGCGCGCGGTCCACCTCCGCGTACCAGTCCTGCCAGCCGGTGAGCTGGAGGTCCTCCCAGCGGGTGCCGTGGCCCGGGAGCAGGGGCAGCGAGACGGTGAGGCCGTGGGCGGCCAGATACTCCGCCCAGGGGCGCAGCGACTGGGGGGAACCGGTGAATCCGTGGCAGAGCAGGACGCCTACCTCACCGCCGTCATGGCGGTAGGGCTCGGCTCCGGGGAGGACCGGCACCTCGGTCTCCTGTTCATCAGAAGGGCGTCTCGGCGTCTCGGCACGAGAGCCGCACGAACGACTCGGGTGTCCTTCACCGTACGCGACCGCACTGACACCGACCAGGGCCGTCGGGTCCTTTGCGGGGCCTCCGGGTTAAGGTCTGACCGACAGACACAGGAGGCACTCGGTTGTTGTACGGCGCCATGAAGGTTTCCGTCGGGGGTTCGCTGAAGCTCGTCTTCCGCCCCTGGGTGGAGGGCCTGGAGAACGTCCCCGCCGAGGGCCCCGCGATCCTCGCCAGCAATCACCTCTCCTTCTCCGACTCGTTCTTCCTGCCCGCGGTGCTGGACCGCAAGGTCACCTTCATCGCGAAGGCCGAGTACTTCACCACCCCGGGCGTCAAGGGGCGGCTGACCGCGGCGTTCTTCAAGGGCGTGGGCCAGCTCCCGGTGGACCGCTCGGGGGCGCGCGGCGCGGGGGAGGCCGCCATCAGGAGCGGCATAGAGGTGCTGGAGCGCGGCGAGCTGTTCGGGATCTACCCGGAGGGCACCCGCTCGCCCGACGGCCGGCTCTACCGGGGCAAGCCCGGCGGTCTCGCGCGCGTGGCGCTGGCCACCGGCGCCCCCGTCCTCCCGGTCGCGATGATCGACACGGAGAAGATCCAGCCGCCCGGCAAGGTGCTGCCCAAGGTGATGCGCCCCGGCATCCGGATCGGCGCCCCGCTGGACTTCAGCCGCTACCAGGGCATGGAGCACGACCGTTTCGTGCTCCGGGCGGTGACCGACGAGGTCATGTACGAAATCATGAAGCTCTCCGGCCAGGAGTACGTCGACATCTACGCGACCGCCGCCAAACGGCAGCTCGCGGAGGCGGCCAAGGCCGACAAGGAGGCGGCGAAGGACGCCGCCAGGGAAGCGGCCGGAGCCGGAGGACGGCCCGGCGCATAGGCGCCAGGTCCTCGGGGCGAACGGCCGCCCCGCCGGTCCCGTACCCGGCACTCTGGGGACCGGACGCCGTACGGCGGAGGCACCGCGCCGGTCCGGTACGGCGGCCACCGGCACGGGTACGGCGGGTGGCACAGGGGCACGGAAACACGGTCGGGGTGGGGGAGATGGCCAAGCGCGAGCGCGTCATGCGGATGTCGGTCGAGCAGCCGCTGTGGCGTGCCCTGGCCGCCTACCGGGTCCTCACCCTCTTCTACGCCATCGGCCTGTTCGCCAGCGCCTACGACCAGTTCGCCCGCCCCTGGGTCGCCGTCGGCTACTTCGCGCTGCTCGCGGTGTGGACGTTCGCCACCCTGCCCCGGGTCGCGGGCGCCGACAGCTGCACCAAGCGCTTCCTCGCCGCCGATCTCACCGTCGCGGTCGCCGGGATCCTGCTCACCCGGGTCGCGGACTCCGCCGAGCGGGTCGACGCGGGCGGGCCGACCCTGCCGTCGATATGGACCGCCGGGGTCGCCCTCGCCTTCGCCATCAAGGGCGGCTGGCGCTGGGCCGCCGTCGCCTCCACCCCGATCGCCGTCGCCAATCTGATCCACCGGGGCGTGCCCGCCCGGGACACCGTCCACAATGTGATGCTCGTCTGGGTCGCCTCCATCGCCATCGGCTATGTCGTCGAGGTGGCCCGCGCCTCCGAGCGGACCCTCGCCCGCGCCCTGGAGATCGAGGCCGCCACCCGCGAACGGGAGCGCCTCGCCCGGGACATCCATGACGGGGTGCTCCAGGTGCTGGCGATGGTGCAGCGGCGGGGCGCGGTCATCGGGGGCGAGGCGGCCGAGCTGGGGCGGATGGCGGGCGAGCAGGAGGTGGCGCTGCGCACCCTGGTCTCCGGCGGTCTGCTGCCCGTCTCCCGGATCTCCGAGGACGCCGCCGAGGGCGCCCTCGTCCGGGCCGTCGAGGAGCCGGACGACGACGGCGGGCCCGTCGATCTGCGGACGCTGCTCGCCCCGTACGCGAGCGGGCGGGTGAGTCTGGCGGAGCCCGGCGCCCCGGTGGTGCTGGGGCCCGCCGCCGCGCGGGAGCTGACGGCGGCCGTCGGGGCGGCGCTGGACAATGTGCGCCGGCACGCCGGGGACGCGGCGCGGGCCTGGATCCTGGTCGAGGACGAACCGGACGCGGTGATCGTCTCCGTCCGGGACGACGGGCCGGGCATCCCCGAGGGGCGGCTCGCGCAGGCCGAGGGGGAGGGGCGGCTCGGGGTGGCCCAGTCCATCCGGGGGCGGCTGCGCGACCTGGGCGGCTCGGCCGAGCTGATCTCCACGCCCGGACAGGGCACCGAGGTCGAGCTGAGGGTCCCCAAGGACTCCGACGACAGCAAGGACACCGAGATGGCACGGGGGAGACGATGAGCGACGGCGGGCAGCGGCAGGGGCCGATCAGGGTGATGGTGGTCGACGACCACCCCATGTGGCGCGACGCCGTGGCCCGGGACCTCACCGAGGCCGGGTTCGAGGTGGTCGCCACCGCCGGTGACGGCGAGCAGGCGGTGCGCCGGGCCAGGGCCGCCGCCCCGGACGTGCTGGTCCTGGACCTCAATCTGCCGGCCAAGCCGGGTGTCCAAGTGTGCAAGGAACTGGTCGGACACAACCCGGCGCTGCGCGTTCTGGTGCTCTCCGCGAGCGGGGAGCACGCCGATGTGCTGGAGGCCGTGAAGTCGGGCGCCACCGGCTATCTGCTGAAGTCGGCGTCCACCGAGGAACTCCTCGACGCGGTGCGCCGCACGGCGGTCGGCGACCCGGTGTTCACCCCCGGCCTCGCCGGGCTGGTCCTCGGCGAGTACCGCCGCCTCGCCTCCGAACCGGCCCCCGGTCCCGGCACCGACCCCGACGAGCCGGGCGCCCCCCGGCTCACCGACCGCGAGACCGAGGTCCTGCGGCTGGTCGCCAAGGGCCTCAGCTACAAGCAGATCGCCGAACGCCTGGTCATCTCGCACCGCACGGTCCAGAACCACGTCCAGAACACCCTGGGCAAGCTCCAGTTGCACAATCGCGTCGAACTGGTCCGGTACGCCATAGAGCGCGGCCTCGACGAGGAGTAGCGGGCGGTACCCGCGAGGAATGCCCGGGTGGTGGTTGCCGCCCCGCGCGCAGAGAAGTCCCCGCCGGACCCTGCCGAAGTGACCTGCATCACCCTTACCGTGCTTGCAGGCTCCCAGAGCTTCCAGAGCCTTCCACGGCACACGGCAGCACCTCGCACGGCACACGGCAACCGCGGCGAAGGGGACTTTCCATGCGGGATTCCATGCGCGTCGGCGTACTGACCGGGGGCGGCGACTGCCCGGGGCTCAACGCCGTCATCCGGGGCATAGTCCGCAAGGGCGTGCAGGAGTACGGCTATGAGTTCACCGGCTTCCGGGACGGCTGGCGCGGCCCCCTGGAGGGCGACGCCATCCGTCTCGACATCCCGGCGGTCCGGGGCATCCTGCCCCGCGGCGGCACCATCCTCGGCTCCTCGCGCACCAACCCCCTCAAGCAGGAGGGCGGCATCGGCCGGATCAAGGAGAACCTCGACCGGATGGAGGTGGACGCGCTCATCGTGATCGGCGGCGAGGACACCCTCGGGGTCGCCGCGGAACTCACCGACGCGCACGGCGTGCCCTGCGTCGGCGTCCCCAAGACCATCGACAACGACCTGTCCGCCACCGACTACACCTTCGGCTTCGACACCGCCGTGAACATCGCCACCGAGGCGATCGACCGGCTGCACACCACCGCCGAGTCGCATATGCGGGTCCTGGTGGTGGAGGTGATGGGCCGTCACGCCGGCTGGATCGCCCTGCACTCCGGGCTCGCGGGCGGCGCCAATGTCATCCTCATCCCCGAGCGCCGCTTCGATGTCGACCAGGTCTGCGCCTGGGTCACCTCCCGCTTCCGGGCGTCGTACGCGCCGATCGTGGTGGTCGCGGAGGGGGCCAGCCCCCAGGACGGGGACATGGTCCTCAAGGACGAGTCGCTGGACTCCTTCGGGCACGTCCGGCTGTCCGGGGTCGGCGAATGGCTCGCCAAGCAGATCGAGAAGCGCACCGGCAAGGAGGCCCGCACCACCGTCCTCGGCCATGTCCAGCGGGGCGGCACCCCCAGCGCCTTCGACCGCTGGCTCGCCACCCGCTTCGGACTGCACGCCATCGACTGCGTCCGCGACCGCGCCTTCGGCTCGATGGTCGCGCTGCGCGGCACCGACATCGTCCGGGTCCCGATCGCGGACGCCACGGCCCGGCTGAAGACCGTGAGCCCCCAGCTGTACGAGGAGGTGGGCGTCTTCTTCGGCTGACCCGGGGGACGGGCCCGGTGGGGTGGGGGAGAGGGCCGTACCGTCAGGTGCGCTCGGCCCGCGCCTCCCTCACCCCGTACCGTCGTAGGCCCATACCTCCGTCGACGGGGAGCAGCCGTGGAAGTCCTGGCGTTCGGTGTGCAGGCCGACGAGAAACCCCTCCTCGAACGCGCGTTCAAAGGTCACTGCGGCATCCGCTGTCTGGATGTCTTCCTCAACGAGGACACCGCGCCGATCGCCCACGGCCACGAGACCGTCTCCACCTCCGTCAACGCCGACCTCGGCCCCCGCGTCCTGGAGACCCTCGCGGCCGGCGGCACCCGGCTGGTCGCCCAGCGCTCCACCGGCTTCAACAACATCGACCTCGCCGTCGCCGAACGCCTCGGCCTGACCGTCGCCCGGGTGTCGTCCTACTCCCCGTACTCCGTGGCCGAGTTCGCCTGGACCCTCGCCATGGCCGTCAACCGGCGGATCGTGCGCGCCTCCACCCGCACCCGGGACTTCGACTTCCGGCTCGACGGTCTGATGGGCCGCGACCTGCACGGCCGTACGGCCGGGGTGATCGGCACCGGCAAGATCGGCGAGTGCTTCGCCCGGATCGCCCACGGCTTCGGGATGCGGCTGCTCGGCTGGGACATCGCCGAGAACCCGGCCTGTCTCGCCCTCGGCATGACCTACGTCCCCAAGGAACGACTCCTCGCCGAGTCCGACCTGGTCTCCCTGCATGTCCCGCTGGTCCCGGAGACCCTCCGGCTCATCGACGCCGACGCCCTGGCCGCCATGAAGGACGACGCCATCCTGGTGAACTCCAGCCGCGGCGGCCTGATCGACACCGCCGCCCTGGTCACCGAGGTGCGCGCGGGCCGCTTCACGGGCGTCGGCCTCGATGTCTACGAGGCGGAGGCGGGCCTGTTCTTCCTCGACAAGTCCCTCGAACCGGTCGAGGACGACACCCTGGCCCGCCTGGTCACCTTCCCCAACGTCCTGGTCACCTCGCACCAGGCGTACTACACCCGCGAGGCCGTCGGCCAGATCGTCGACACCACCCTCGGCAACGTCCTGGACTATCTGGCCGGCCGCCGCTCGGACAACGTCCTGGTGCCCCGGAGCTGACCGATCAGCTCCGTCACCACCGCCGCCCCCTCCAGGCTCAGCACCGACTCCGGATGGAACTGCACCCCCGCGAACCCGGGCCCCCGTACGGCATGCACCTCGTCGTTCGCCGCCCGCTCGATCTCGATGCCGTGGGCCGCCAGCTCCTCGGCCACCTCGTCGTCGCAGCGCGCCACGAAGCTGTTGTAGAAACCGGCCGTCACGGTCCGCCCGAACAGCTCGATCACCGTCTGCGCCCCCTGGTACGGGACCTCCTTGCGGACGATGTCCAGCCCCAGCTCGGCCGCGATCAGCTCATGGCCGAGGCAGACCCCGAGGACACCCCCGGTGTGGTCGCGGAGCACCTCGGCGGTCAGCTCCCGCAGGAACGCCATCTTCGGATCGCCCAGATCGCGCGGGTCACCGGGACCGGGGCCCAGCACCACCGGGCCCTCGTGCGCCCGTACCGCCGCCCGCAGCCCCGGCTCGTCGTAGCGGCGGACGGTGACCGTCAGCCCCGAGGAGCGCAGGACGTGCGCGAGCATCGCGGTGAAGGTGTCCTCCCCGTCGACCACCAGGGCGTGCCCGCTCAGCGCGGTGCCGCGCTCCTGCATCCGCAGCCAGAAGGGTGCCAGCCGGGCCCGGCGTCCGTCGAGCGCCGCCCGCACCCGGGGATCGTCGGCCAGCCGGGGCCGCGCCTCCCCCGCGTCCGGCCGGGACGGACGCACTCCCAGCGCCGCCAGCACGCCCGCCGCCTTGGCATGGGTCTCGGCGACCTCGCCCGCCGGGTCCGAGCCCCGCACCAGCGTGGCGCCCACCGGCACCCGCAGCCGCCCGTCCGCACCGATGTCGGCGGTACGGATCAGGATCGGGGAGTCCAGGGTCTGCGCCCCGCCACCGTCCCGGCCGAGCAGGGCCAGCGCCCCGGCGTAGTAGCCGCGCCCGCCGCTCTCGTACCGCTCGATGACCCGGCAGGCGTTCTGCACCGGCGAGCCGGTCACCGTCGCCGCGAACATCGTCTCCCGCAGCACCTCCCGCGCGTCCAGCGACGACTTCCCGCGCAGCTCGTACTCGGTGTGCGCGAGATGGGCCATCTCCTTCAGCCGGGGCCCGACCACCACCCCGCCCATGTCGCCGACCGTGCACATCATCTTCAGTTCCTCGTCCACCACCATCGACAGCTCCTCGATCTCCTTGCCGTCGGCGAGGAAGCCGAGCAGATCCTCGGGGGTCGGGCCCCCGGCCGGGTAGCGGTACGTGCCGCTGATCGGGTTCATCACCACCGTCCCGCCCGCCATCCGCACATGCACCTCCGGGCTCGCCCCGACCAGCGTCCGGTCCCCGGTGTGCACCACGAAGGTCCAGTACGCGCCCCGCTCACCGGTGAGGAGCCGCCGGAACAGCGCCAGGGCGTCCGCCCGCGAGAACCCCGGGACCGTCCCCTCGTAGGTCCGCCGGATCACGAAGTTCGCGCCCTCGCCGCCGCCGATCTCCTCCCGCAGCACCCGCCCGACGATCTCGCCGTACGCCTCGTCGTCGACGTCGAAGCCACCGCCCTCGACCGTCACCCCGTGCGCGGGCAGCTCGGCCAGCACTCGCTCCAGGGGCAGCAGGCGGGTCTCCTCCGGGACCAGGGCGAGCAGCGGGGTGCCGTCGTCCCGGACATCGAAACCGCGCTCGCGGATCTGCCGGAACGGGATCAGGGCGAGCGCGTGATCGGGAAGATCGGCGAGCCGTTCGTAGGCCGTCACCGGGCCGCGCAGCAGTTCCACGGTGTCCTGGTCGTGGCCGGGGGTGCGGCGGCGCAGCAGGGCGAACGGGCGGGGATCGGTGAGCAGGGTGTCGAGCGAGGCGGTGGGGTGTGTGGTGAGGTCCACGGCGGGGCTCCTTCTCCGTCAGGGGTGAGCGGGGAGGAGCGGCCGGGCCCGGAAAACACCGAAGGCCGCCCCTCGGGCGGCCTTCGCGAGTCTGGGTACGCGCAGTCAGTGGGCCGCCGGATGAGCGGTCCACCACCAGGACTGGTGCGAGATCTGGCACGGATGCGCGAACATGCCGGGCACCCTACCCCATGACCCCCGGCCACGGAGTCCACCGCGCCTGTCCACCGTGCGGGTGCGGCGTCTCACGTACTGGGCATGGCCCGGACACCCTGTTTGGACACCGTAGGGTTGTGGCGTGACCGTGAACGCTGATTCCCAAGCCGTCGCCGCTCAGGCGAGCTGGCGTGACCTGCCCGCGGCGCAGCAGCCCGAATACCCCGACCCCGAGGCTCTGCGCGCTGTCGTTGCGGAGCTGGAGTCGTATCCGCCGCTCGTCTTCGCGGGCGAGTGCGACCAGCTGCGCTCCCGTCTGGCGGCCGTCGCCAAGGGGGAGGCGTTCCTCCTTCAGGGCGGCGACTGCGCCGAGGCGTTCGACGCCGTCGGGGCCGAGCAGATCCGCGCCAAGCTGAAGACCCTGCTCCAGATGGGCGCCGTCCTGACCTACGCGGCCTCCGTGCCGGTGGTGAAGGTCGGCCGGATCGCGGGCCAGTACTCCAAGCCGCGCTCCAAGCCCACCGAGACCCGTGACGGGGTGACGCTGCCGACCTACCGGGGCGACTCCGTCAACGGCTTCGCCTTCACCGAGGCGGCCCGGATCCCGGACCCGGACCGGCTGAAGCGGATGTACCACGCCTCCGCGTCCACCCTGAACCTGGTCCGCGCCTTCACCACCGGCGGCTACGCCGATCTGCGCCAGGTGCACGCCTGGAACCAGGACTTCGTCCGCTCCTCGCCCTCCGGCCAGCGCTACGAGCAGCTCGCCCGCGAGATCGACAACGCGCTGAACTTCATGCACGCCTGCGGGGCCGACCCGGAGGAGTTCAAGACGGTCGAGTTCTACGCCTCCCACGAGGCGCTGCTGCTCGACTACGAGTCCGCCCTCACCCGCGTCGACTCCCGCACCGGGCAGCTGTACGACGTCTCCGGGCACATGGTGTGGATCGGTGAGCGCACCCGGCAGCTGGACGGCGCGCACATCGAGTTCGCCTCGAAGATCCGCAACCCCATCGGCATCAAGCTGGGCCCCAGCACCACGGCCGAGGACGCGCTCCAGTACATCGAGCGGCTCGACCCGGACCGCGAGCCGGGCCGGCTGACCTTCATCGTGCGGATGGGCGCCGACAAGATCCGCGACAAGCTCCCCGAGCTGGTCGCCAAGGTCACGGCCTCCGGCGCGACGGTGGTGTGGGTGACCGACCCGATGCACGGCAACACCTTCGAGGCCGCCTCCGGCCACAAGACCCGCCGCTTCGACGACGTCCTGGACGAGGTCAAGGGCTTCTTCGAGGTCCACAAGGCGCTCGGCACCCACCCGGGCGGCATCCATGTGGAGCTGACCGGCGACGATGTCACCGAGTGCGTGGGCGGTGGCGACGAGATCTTCGTGGACGACCTCCACCAGCGCTACGAGACCGCCTGCGACCCCCGCCTCAACCGCAGCCAGTCGCTGGACCTGGCGTTCCTGGTGGCGGAGATGTACCGGGACCAGTAGCGGGACCGGTAAGAGGCACAGCTGCTCACCGCCTATGACCTGGGGCGCGGATCGATGTGATCCGCGCCCCAGGGCACTTTTCGGCCGACTGAACGCCGGGTAAGGTTAGGTTAGCCTCACCGATCATCGGGACGGCGTCACTCATCGATCCCGGCGGGAGGTGGACCGCGTGTTTGTGTGCAGTTGCTTCGGCATCACCGAGCAGCAGGTCAAGCAGCACGCGGCGAACGGTGCCTGCACCCCCCGCCAGATCGCCTCCGCCTGCAAGGCGGGCACCGACTGCGGCTCGTGCGTACGGCGGATCCAGGCGCTGCTGGGCCGCGGGGCCTGCCCGCGCCGGGAGGCGGCCGACCAGGGTCAGGCGGTGCTCTCGGAGGTGCTGGCGCGCGGCGAGGGCGCCCGGCTGGACGAGGCGGCCTGAGCTCCGACGAAGGCTCCTGGCGTGCTCAGCTCGTCTCGGGCTGCTCGATGAGCTGTGCGATGTAGAGCGCCTCACCGAGCTTCTCCACCAGTTCCAGCTGGGTGTCGAGATAGTCGATGTGGTGCTCCTCGTCCGCCAGGATGTCCTCGAAGATGTTCGCGGACGTGATATCGCCCTTGGCGCGCATCACCTCGATCCCGCGCTTGAGCCGGTCGATCGCCTCCACCTCGACCTGCCGGTCCGCCTGGAACATCTCGGTGACCGTCTGTCCCACCCGGACATGGAACAGCCGCTGGTAGTTGGGCAGCCCCTCCAGGAACAGGATCCGGTCGGTGAGCGTCTCGGCGTGCTTCATCTCGTCGAACGACTCGTGCCGGGTGTACTTCGCGAGCTTGTACCAGCCGAAGTTCTCCTGCATCTTCGCGTGCAGAAAGTACTGGTTGATCGCGGTCAGCTCACCGGTCAGCTGCTCATTGAGGAACTCGATGACCTCGGGGTCGCCCTGCATCGCAGAGGCTCCTTCCGCGTAGGGGTGACGGGACTGGGGGGTTGCCGCCGCATGATTGCACCGGTGAGGAAGATCGTCCAGTAAGTGCGAGCTTAGTAAGTTAGGGCATGCTTACTGGGATTTGCCCGATTCTGGACCGGCCTGGTCAGGTGCATGGCCCCGGGTCTGTCAGGATGGAAGGCATGGGTCAGCCGGTGGAACGCGAATCAGCGGAAGCGAAGGGGTCGGAGCTTCCGCCGGGGCAGCGGATCCAGCGCGGCTGGCCGGTCACCCACTACGGACCCGTCCCCAAGTTCCGCCCCGAGCGCTGGGAGTTCCGGGTCTTCGGCGCCACCGCCGACGGCGAGAAGCACTGCTGGAACCACGAGGAGTTCACGGCCCTGCCGTACACCACCGTCGTGGCCGATCTGCACTGTGTGACGAAGTTCAGCATGCTGGGCGCCGAGTGGGGCGGGATACCGGCCCGGACCATCCTGGACATCGCCCCGCCCGCGCAGGAAGTCACCCATGTGATGGTGTGGGCCGAGTACGGCTTCAGCTCCAATCTGCGGCTCGCCGACTTCCGCTCCGACCGCGCGATCTTCGCCACCCACAAGGACGGCGAACCCCTCACCGCGGAGCACGGCTTCCCGCTGCGGCTGGTCGTCCCGCATCTGTACGCCTGGAAAGGGCCCAAGTGGGTCCGGGGCGTGGAGTACATGACCGCCGACCGGCGCGGCTTCTGGGAGGAGCGCGGCTATCACAACGTCGGCGACCCCTGGAAGGAACAGCGGTACTCCTACCAGGAGGGACCCGGGGAGGGTCCGGAGCTGTAGCTGGTCGCAGGCTGGGCGGGGCTAGACGCTGACCGGCACGGCGGCGGTGGTCGTCCGCAGGCGTTTCAGCCGGGCCACGTCCGCCGCGTGGCCCTCCTTGCCGCCCGGGGTCTCGATGATCAGCGGGACGCCCTCGGTCGCGGGATGGGCCAGCAGCGCGCGGAACGGCTCCTCGCCAATATGGCCGGAGCCAATGTTCTCGTGACGGTCCTTGTGGGCGCCGACCACATCCTTGGAGTCATTGGCGTGGATCAGTTTCAGCCGCCCCTCGCCGACCGTCCCCACCAGCAGATCCAGCGTCTGGCGCATGCCGTCGGGGCCGGTGAGATCGTGTCCGGCGGCGAAGGCATGACAGGTGTCCAGACAGACGCCGAGCTTGGGATGGGCGTCCAGCGCGTCGAAGTACGGCCCGAAGTCCCAGGTCCGGGAGCAGAGCGAGGAGCCCTGACCGGCGGTGGACTCCAGCAGCAGACAGGGGTCGTCGTCCCGGGTCAGCTCGTCCAGCAGGGGCAGCAGATACCGGCGTACCTGCCGGAGGGCGACCGATCGTTCCCGGCCACCGGTCGCGCTGCCGGTGTGCACCACGACCCCGAGCGCGCCGATCTCCCGGCCCCGGCGCAGGGAGTGCCGCAGCGACTCCGCCGACCGCTCGACGGTGGCGGGGGTGTGGGAGCCGAAGTTGATCAGATACGGGGCGTGGACGTACACCGGGATCGACTCCGCCGCACAGGCCGCCCGGAACGCGTCGTCCTGCCGGGGGTCGCCGGTGGGGGTGGCCCAGCCGCGCGGGTTGGCGACGAAGACCTGCACGGTCTCGGCCCCCAGCTCCCGGGCATACGCCAGCCCGACCCGATCGAGCCCACCGGCGACGGGGACGTGGCTGCCGATGGGGTTGCGGGGGTGGGCGGGGGTGGTGGCGGGGACGGTGGCGGGGGTGATGCTCGGTGTGATGCGGGGAGGGGTGGGGGGAGGGGGGCTGGGGGTGGTGCTCGGTGTGGTGCGGGGAGGGGTGCTGGGGGTGGTGCTGGGGGTGGTGCTCGGGGCGGTGCCGGGAGGGGTCCTCGGGGTGCTGCTCGGGGACTGCTGTTTCTTCACTCGGCCAGGGTTTCATGGGGGTGGGGGGCTGCGGGTGGGGGGCTGCGGGTGCGGGTGCGGGTGCGGGTGCGGGTGGTGGAGGCGTGGGCCGGGTGGGGCGGTGGTTCGTGAAGGTCGGGGGTGGGGGTGAGTGCCGGGGGCGTGGCGGGTGGATGGCGCGGGCGGTACGGGAGCTGGACGACCCGGAGGTGTCGGCGGGGGCGTGGCCGGTGGCCCTGGTGGTGCTGGAGCAGCGGCTGCGGCCGGACGCGGGGGACACTCTGCGGTACTTCGCCGGTCAGGATGTCCGGGCGAAGGTGATCTCCGGGGACAACGCGGTCTCGGGGAATCTGGGGCTGACGGGTTCGGTGGTGGACGCGCGGGAGCTGTCGGCCGGGGGCGGTGGATGGTGGTGGCGTGGTGGCTCAGCGGGTCGTGACGGTAGCGGTCAGGTCGGTGGATCGTGACGGCAGCGGTCGGGCCGGTGGATCGCGGTGGCCAGGCGGGGCCGGTAAGCGCGGCGACCGGAGGTGAGGGCTCAGCGGATCGTCACGGCTGGAGTGGGACCGGCGGGTCGTGTCGGCCGGGGGGCGCCTCGGGTGGGGGTCAGCGGACGTGCGGGCCGGGGCGGGGTCAGCGGATGCTGGCGGCCGGGCGCGGGGCCGACAGAGGTCGGCGGCAGTGCGCGGCAACTCACCGGAGGGTGACCGCGGCGACTCACCGGACGGTGACCATGGCAACTCACCGGAGGGTGACCGCCGCAGCCCACCGGACGGTGACCGCAACCGTCCGGCCACCGTCCGGCCACCCTATCCGGCACGGCCGGGCGCGGCAGCCGCAGAGCGTGACCGTCGAGCGCCCGGCGCTCAGCGGATCGTCAGCGTGATCGTGGACCCCTGCGGAGCAGTCTCGCCGGGGTTCACCGACTGGTCGCTGACCGAGTCGCCGAACAGGCCCAGCAGGCCGCGGTCCTCCTCGACCCGGAAACCGGCGTCCTCCAGGGTCTGCCGGGCGGCATCCACGTTCTCGCCGGTCACATCCGGCACCTCGATCATCCGGGGCCCGCTGGACAGGGTCAGCGTCACCGCGTCGCCCTCGGCGAGGCGCGTGCCCTCGCCCGGGGTCTGCCGGGCCACCGCGCCCGCGTCGATCTCGGCGGAGTCGACCCGCTCGGCGGCGATCCGCACCGTCAGCCCGGCCTCGACCAGCTCCGCGCGGGCGTCCTCCAGTTCCTCGCCGGTGACGTCCGGGACGTCGACCGGGGCGCCCTTGCTGACCACCAGGGCGATGGCCGAGCCCGCCCGGCGCTCGGTGCCGCCGCGCGGGTCGCTGTCGATGACCGAGCCCTCGGCGATCTCCTCGTGGAACTCCCGGGTCACCATGCCCGGCTCCAGGCCCTCGTCCGTCAGCAGGGCCCGCGCGTCCGCCAGCACCATGCCCTGGACATCCGGCACCCGGACCGTCTCCGGGCCGTCGGACACGGTCAGCGTCACCGAGTCGTTCTGCCGTATCCGGCCGCCGGTCCCGGGGTCGGTGCTCATCACCGCGCCCCGCTCGACGGTGTCGCTGTAGGCGTGCCGGACCTCGCCCACGTCCAGCCCGGCGTCGCCCAGCCGGTCCCGGGCCTCGGCCTCGGTCTGCCCCAGCACCGCCGGGACCTGGGTGAACTGGCCGGAATTGATGTACCAGACGCCCGCCCCGACCCCGAACACCAGCAGCACGGCCGCCACCAGCGTCAGGGTCAGCCGCCGCTGCCGGGCGGTGCGGCGGCGCGGGGGCGGGGGCGGCTCGGCGGCGAACCGGCTGGTGCGGTGGAACTCGTCCGGCTCGTCCCCGTCGACCGGCAGCGGCCGGGGCACGGTCAGCGCCCGCGGGATGACACTCGTCCGGTCCAGCGCGTTGTCGTGCGCCTCGGCCCGCGCCTGCGGCGGTACGGCGTCGAGCTGGGCGTCGGTGAGCCGGCCACGGGCCTCGCGGACCCGGGCCAGCAGCGCCACCGCGTCGTACGCCCGGATCTCCGGGTTGCGCGCGGTGGCCGCGGCGACCAGTTCGTCCAGCTCGTAGGCCAGGGCGGGCACCCGGGCCGAGGGCGGCGGGACGTCCTCGTGGAGCGCCTTGTAGAGCACCTGGGCCGGGGTCTCCCCGGCGTGCGGCTTGCCCGCGGTGAGCATCTCGAACAGCATCACCCCGCACGCGTACACATCCACGCGCGCGTCGGCCGTGCCGTGCTCGATCTGCTCCGGGGCGAGATAGGAGACCGTGCCGAGCACCGCGCCGGTGGTGCTGGTCACCGCGTCCACCGACCGCACCAGGCCGAAATCCGCCACCTTCACCCGGCCGTCGTCCCCTATGAGGACGTTCTCCGGCTTCATGTCGCGGTGCACGAACCCCGCGCGGTGGGCGGCGCCCAGCGCGGCGAGGACCGGCTCCAGGATGTCCAGCGCGGCCCGCGGCTGGAGCGCCCCGCGCTCGCGCAGCACGTCCCGCAGGGTGCATCCGGCCACGTACTCCATGGCCAGATAGACATACGACCCGTCGGTGCCCTGGTCGAAGACCTGGACCACATTGGGGTGGGCGAGCCGGGCGACGGACTTGGCCTCGCGGATGAACCGGTCCACGAACGAGGCGTCGGCGGCCAGCGTCGGGTGCATCACCTTCAGCGCGAGCACCCGGTCCAGGCGGGTGTCCACGGCCCGGTAGACCGTGGCCATCCCGCCGACCGCGATCCGCGCGTCGACGCGGTACCGGCCGTCGAGCAACTGCCCGATCAGAGGGTCCTGGAGGGTCGTGTCCACGCTGGTGAGTCTACGATCCGGCACTGACAGCACCGTCCGTTCCACCGTTCGGGTGACACACTGCCACAGACTTGTGACCGGGACGGGACGGTACGGGCGGTACGTGCCGGGTGGCCGGAAAGGGCCGTACTGGACAGGTCCGGGCCGGGGCCGGTCAGAACGCCGGGCGCTCCGGGTCCAGGTCGGCGCGGCCGTCCGCCGGGGAGGACGCCTCGGCGAAGTGCCGCCTCGGGATCCGCCCCGCCCGCCGGGCCAGCCGCCCGGCCTCCACGGCGTGTCGCATGGCGTCGGCCATCAGAACCGGCTCCCGCGCGCGGGTGACCGCCGAGGCGAGCATCACCCCCGCGCAGCCCAGCTCCATCGCGAGCGCCGCGTCCGAGGCCGTCCCGGCGCCCGCGTCCAGGATCACCGGCACGCGCGCGTGCTCCACGATCAGCTGGAAGTTGTGCGGGTTGCGGATACCGAGCCCGGAGCCGATCGGCGAACCCAGCGGCATGATCGCCGCACAGCCCGCGTCCTCCAGCCGCCGCGCCAGCACCGGGTCGTCATTGGTGTACGGCAGTACGGTGAAACCGTCGTCCACCAGGGTCTCCGCCGCCTCCAGCAGCTCGATCGGGTCCGGCAGCAGGGTGCGCTCGTCGGCGATGACCTCCAGCTTGACCAGATCCGTGCCCAGCGCCTCGCGCGCGAGGCGGGCGGTGAGGACGGCCTCGCCCGCCGTGAAGCACCCGGCGGTGTTCGGCAGCACCCGGATGCCGAGCCGCTCCAGCACCGACAGCACCGAGCCGTGCACCTCGGGGTTGACCCGGCGCATCGCGACCGTGGTCAGCTCGGTGCCGGACGCCACCAGGGCGCGTTCCAGCACATCCAGGCTCGGGGCGCCGCCCGTGCCCATGATCAGCCGGGAGGCGAAGGACGTCCCGGCGAGGACGAAGGGGTCGTCGGCCATGGCTCAGCCTCCCTGGACGGCGGTCAGGACTTCCACCCGGTCGCCGTCGTACAGGGCGGTCGCGGCCCACCGCCCGCGCGGGACGACGGTCTCGTTGAGGGCGGCGGCCACCCCGGAGGGCGCCGCGGTGAGGGTGCGCACCAGCGCGTCCAGCGCCGTGCCGGGGGCGATCTCGCGGGGCTCGCCGTTGACGGAGACGGTGACCGGGGCGGGCGCACCGGCGGCGGGGCCGGTACCCGTGGCGGCCGGGTCCATGGGGCTCGTACGGTTCATGCGGGCTGCTCCGTGAGGGCTGCGGCGGTGAACCGCCGGGGTGTGAAGGGGCGGGCTTCCCCGGGGAGTTCACCGGTGACGAGGGCGTGCGCCAGGGCGTCGCCGGTGACCGGGGTGAGCAGGACGCCGTTGCGGTAGTGCCCGGTCGCCAGCAGCAGTCCGGGCAGGTCGGTCGGGCCGAGCAGCGGGGCGTTGTCCGGGGAGCCGGGGCGCAGTCCCGCGCGGGTCTCGGTCAGCGGCAGTTCGGTGATGCCGGGGATCAGCTCATGGGCGTCGCGCAGCAGCTCGTACACCCCGCCCGCGGTGACCGTGGTGTCCCAGCCCTGTTCCTCGCTGGTGGCGCCGACGACGAGTTCGCCGTTCTCGCGCGGCACCAGATAGACATTGCCGCCGCGCACCACCGCGCGCACGGTACGGCTCAGGAAGGGCGCGTACGGCCGCGGCACGGTCAGCCGCAGCACCTGCCCCTTCACCGGCCGCACAGGGGGCCGTACGGCGTCCGGGACGCCCGCGAGACGGCCGCTCAGGCTCCCGGCGGCCAGCACCACCTGCCCGGCGGCCAGCTCGGTGCCCGCGCGGGTGACGACCCCGGTGGCGCGGTCCCGGGCCACAGACAGCCGTTCGGCCCAGTCCCGGTGGAAGACCACCCCGGCCCGCTCACAGGCCGTCACAAGGGCCGCCGAGAGCCGTCTCGGGTCGATCTGGTGGTCCCCGTCGACCCGCAGCCCGCCGCGCACCCCCGGTGCCAGCATCGGCTCCAGCCGGCGGCAGTCCCGCCCGGACAGCCACTCCGACGCCAGACCGGACTGCCGCTGGAGGATGTGCAGTTCGCGCAGATGCGCCCGGTCATCGGCGTCCAGGGCGACGGCCAGGGTGCCGCAGCGGCGGTAACCGAGGTCCTGGCCGGTGAGATCGGTCAGCTCGGCCACGAAGGCGGGGTAGCGGTCGGCGGAGGCCAGATTGAGGCCAAGCAGGGTCTGCTCGCCGTGGTGCAGCTCGGTGACGGCGGCCAGCATCCCGGCCGCCACCTGGGCGGCCCCGCCGCCGGGCGCGGGATCCAGCACGGCCGTGGCCAGCCCGCGCTGCGCGGCCCGCCAGGCGGTGACCAGCCCGATGATCCCCCCGCCGACGACCAGGACGTCGGATGCCGGCGAGAGTGTGCCTGAGTGTGCGTGGGTGTCGGACGGCATGGGCGTTCGGCCCCTCCCTTCGCCGGCATGACCCGGATCAGGTTCGTACGGTCGGAGGCCGCCAGCCTCCCTCTCAGCCCGGTGCGTCCGGGCTCCCGCGAGTGCTCTACGTTGGGCAGCCTAGCCCGTGCCACCACGCCTCTGTAAGGGAGCCCGCGCCGATGCCCCGCTCGCTGGACGGTGTCGTCCTCGCCCCGGTCGCCGATCAGGCCCCAGGTCAGGTGGGCACCCGCACCCGCTTCGCCTACCACGAGCACAACGGCGAGATCTGGGCCGAGTACACGGGCGGGGACGTGGTGCGCGGGTTCCTGGTCGGCACGCGCGCGGGGGACCGGCTGGACTTCCGCTACGTCCAGCTCAAGACCGACGGAACGACCTCCTCCGGTCACTGCGCGTCACGGATCGGCGAACTGCCCGACGGACGGCTGCGGCTCACCGAGACCTGGGAGTGGGAGTCCCAGGAGGGCAGCGGGACGAGTGTGGTCGAGGAGATCGCCGACGCCGGGACGGGGTAGGAGCACCGTGTGCGGGACGCCACGCGGGCGGACCCGGCTGACACATCGTCAGGTGCCTACAGTGATCGGGTGAGCGTGGACAGAGAGCAGACGGCGGCGACCGGACCGGCCCGGCGGGTGGTCGTGGTGGGTGCCGGAATGGCCGGGGTGCAGACGGCGGTGGCCCTGCGTGAACAGGGCTTCACCGGGACCGTGACCCTGATCGGCGCCGAACCCCATCAGCCCTACGACCGTCCCCCGCTGTCCAAGGCCGTCCTGCTCGGCAAGGCCGAGGACTCCGCCTTCGACATCGACTTCGCCTCCCTCGGCATCGAGCTGCGCCTCGGCCACGAGGCGACCGGCGTCCGGCCCGCCGACCACGAGCTGGACACCACCCGGGGACCCGTCCCGTACGACGTCCTGGTGCTGGCCACCGGCGCCGAACCGATCCGCCTGCCCGGCACCCGGGGCGTGCCCGGGGTGCATCTGCTGCGCACCCTGGACGACGCCGCCCGGCTGCGCCCGGTGCTCGCCCGCCAGCACGACATCGTGGTCGTCGGCGCCGGCTGGATCGGCGCCGAGTTCGCCACCGCCGCGCGCGAGGCGGGCTGCGCGGTGACCGTCGTGGAGGCCGCCGACCGGCCCCTCGCCGGTGCCCTGCCCGCCGAGGTCGCCGCGCCCATGACCCGCTGGTACGCCGACAGCGGCGCCGATCTGCGCACCCACGCGCGCGTGGCCCGGGTCGAGCCCGGCGCGGTCGTCCTGGACGACGGCTCGCGGATCGCGGCCGGCGCGGTCGTCGTCGGCATCGGGGCCCGGCCCGCCACCGCCTGGCTGACCGGCTCCGGCATCGAGCTGGGCACCCACGGCGAGGTGGTCGCCGACGCCCGGCTGCGCGTCTCGGCCCCCGATGTCTACGCGGTCGGCGACTGCGCGTCCTTCCCCTCCGCCCGCTACGGCGAGCGCCTCCTCGTCCACCACTGGGACAACGCCCTCCAGGGCCCCCGTACGGTCGCCGCGAACATCGTCGAGGACGGGCACACCGACATCGTCTACGACCCGGTGCCGTACTTCTGGTCCGAGCAGTTCGGCCGCTTCGTGCAGTACGCCGGACATCACGCCGGAGCCGACAGCACCGTCTGGCGCGGTGACCCCGAGGGCCCCGCCTGGTCCGTCTGCTGGCTGCGCGGGGGACGGCTCGTCGCCCTGCTGGCGGTGGGCCGCCCGAGGGACCTGGCCCAGGGGCGGCGGCTGATCGAGGCGGGCGCCACCCTGGACCCCGGCCTGCTCACCGACCCGGCCCGGCCGCTGAAGTCGGCGGTCCGCACCGGCTGAGACCGAGGGCCGGGACCCGCCTGGACCGGCGGGCCGGACCCGCCGGGGAGGCGACCCGGACGGCCGGGCGGACGCCGCTCGGCTACCGGCTGTCAGTCCCAGATGGCAGTCTTGGTGACGTGACCGAGATTGACGCAAAGATCGATGTGCTCGTCCCCGCGTGGCTGACCCTCCCCGACATCGCCGAACAGCTCGATGTCGAGGTGACCCGTGTACGGCAGCTGGTCAAGGAGGGCCAGCTCATCGCCGTACGCCGGGGTGAGAACCGCGCACTGCACGTCCCCGCCGCCTTCATCGACGGGGACAAGGTCGTCAAGGGCCTCGCCGGCACCCTGACGCTGCTCAGGGACGACGGCTTCACGGTCGAAGAGATGATCCAGTGGCTGTTCACCCCCGACCCGAGTCTGCCCGGCACCCCCGCCCAGGCGCTGAGCGAGAACCGGGGTACGGAGGTGAAGCGGCGCGCCCAGGCGCTCGCCGTCTGATCCGCACCCGCACCCACACGCAGAGCCGAACACCGTCAGGCGTACGGACCACGACGGCCCGTACGCCCTGAACGGACCCATCCGATCCACCTGATCCATCCGCTCCACCTGATCCACCTGATCCATCCGCTCCAGACATGCATCCACACCGAGCCGCGTACAGCCATGTACGCGGACCATCACCTAGACAGGGATCGATCCGGCCCGCGCGGTTCAGCGGGCCGGATCGCGATCCGGGGGGACTCCTAGATGCCCGACCCCGTGGCCGCGCGCGAGCGGCTCGCCGACGCCCGGCTCTATCTGTGCACGGACGCCCGCAAGCGGCAGGGCGATCTCCCGGAGTTCCTGGACGCCGCGCTGGCCGGCGGTGTCGACATCGTGCAGCTGCGCGACAAGGGCATGGAGGCCGCCGAGGAGCTGGAGCATCTCGCGGTCCTCGCCGACGCCTGCCGGCGGCACGGCAGACTGCTCGCGGTCAACGACCGCGCGGATGTCGCCCACGCCGCCGGGGCGGACGTGCTCCACCTCGGGCAGGGCGACCTCCCGGTGCCCGCCGCGCGGGCCCTGCTCGGCCCCGAGGTGCTCATCGGCCGCTCCACCCACGCCGACGGCGAGGCCGCCGCGGCTGCCGTCCAGGACGGCGTGGACTACTTCTGCACGGGCCCCTGCTGGCCCACCCCCACCAAGCCGGGCCGCCACGCCCCCGGCCTCGGGCTGGTCCGGCACACCGCCGGGCTGGGCACCGACCGGCCCTGGTTCGCCATCGGCGGCATCGACCTGGCCAACCTGGACGAGGCGCTGGACGCGGGCGCCCGCCGGGTGGTGGTGGTCCGCGCGATCACCGAGGCGGACGACCCGGGCGCGGCGGCGGCGGAGTTCGCCAAGCGGCTGCGGGGGGCCTGAGAGCGCCTCGCGCCCCGCTCGGGGCCGCCTGGAGAGCCGATGTGGTTTCGGCCACGCAGTTGTCCGGGTTCTGTCCAAGGGGTGGACGGCGACCGGGCAAATCGGGCAAATTTCCGGACTCCGGTTGGGGTGCCGCCGAGCCGCCACTAACCTGCCGGTATGGCCTTCGGAACCGCGTCCACCAGGACTGACCGCGCCCGCACCGTGCGTGACATGCTCGCCACGGGCAAGAAGACGATCTCGTTCGAGTTCTACGCGCCGAAGACCGCCAAGGGCGAGCGGAGCCTGTGGAACGCGCTGCGCAGGGTCGAGGCGGTCGCGCCCGACTTCGTCTCCGTGACCTATGGCGCCGGCGGCTCCACCCGGGCCAGCACGGTCCGGGAGACCCAGCAGATCGTCGCCGACACCACCCTCACCCCGGTCGCCCATCTCACCGCCGTCGACCACTCCCTCACCGAGCTGCGCAATGTCATCGGGCAGTTCGCGGACGCCGGCATCCGCAACATGCTCGCCCTGCGCGGCGACCCGCCCGGCGACCCCATGGGCGACTGGATCGCCCACCCGCAGGGCCTCATGTACGCCGCCGAACTGGTCCGGCTGATCAAGGAGTCCGGCGACTTCTGCGTCGGTGTCGCCGCGTTCCCCGAGATGCATCCGCGCTCCCTCGACTGGGACAGCGATGTCGCCCACTTCGTCGACAAGTGCCGCGCGGGCGCCGACTACGCCATCACGCAGATGTTCTTCCAGCCCGAGTCCTATCTCCGGCTGCGCGACCGGGTGACGGCGGCGGGCTGTGCCACCCCGGTGATCCCCGAGGTCATGCCGATCACCAGCGTCCGGCAGCTCGAACGACTCCCGAAGCTCAGCAATGCTCACCTTCCGTCCACCTTCAAAGAGCGGATCCTCACAGCGAAAGACGATCCGGCGGCTGTACGCTCCATGGGAATCGAGTTCGCCACGGAGTTCTGCGCGCGACTGCTGGACGAAGGCGTCCCAGGACTGCACTTCATCACGCTCAACAACTCCACGGCGACACTGGAGATCTACGAGAACCTGGGTCTGCACCATCCACCGCAGAGCTAGACCGGTCGCACTCACATACGCCACACTGCGTAGCGGCCACAGGGAGAGGGGCGTACATGGGCTGGACGGTCCTCTACATCGCGTTCGGCATCGTCGCGTTGTGGCTGCTCGGTGAGGTGCTGCTCCAGTACAAGGCGCGGCTGCGCTGGCGGCTGCTGGCGTTCGGCGGCTTCCTCGGCGTGGTCGTCGGGGTGCTGATCCCCTCCGTCGTGGTGATCGGACTGGGCGCCGCCGCGTTCGCGGTCGGACAGACCTATGTCACGCTCTCCTTCCGCCGCGGCTTCTCGGCCGGCTGGGCGGTCAACGGCCGCGGGCCCGGCGGCAGCAAGCGCCGCCGCGGTGAGCCCGAGCACCAGGACCCCACCCTGGAGGTCTCCGACCTCCGGGCCGCCGGAGACTACGGCGACTTCGACCGGCCACGCGACGACACCGGCCACCAGGGCGACGACGCCTACGCCACCGGCGAGCGCCCCGCCTTCCCCCCGCACCAGGACGGCTACGAGCGCGACGACGTCTTCACCCCGGCCCGCGCCACCGCCCCGGCCGCCGAGGGCGCCTCCGTCTACCAGCCGCAGCCGATGCCCGACGACACCGGCTCCTACGGCGTGTACGCCGACACCGGCTCCCACGCGACCGCGAACCAGCCCCAGGACCAGTACGCGGCCACCGCCCAGGGCGCCGACCCGAGCTACGGCTACGACGGCTACACCGGCTACGACCAGCAGCAGTACGGCTACGACCCGGGCAACCAGCAGCCCTACCCGCCCTACTCCGACCCGTACATCGGCCAGGCGTACGGCTCCGGCCCCGGGTCCGGCTACGACACCGGCGGCTACAGCCAGCAGTCCTACGACCAGCAGGGCTACGGCCAGGACCAGTACGGCAACGGCTACCCCGACGGCACCCCGCCCGGCGGCGTCTGGGTCCCCCAGCAGCGCAACACCGACGACCCGTACGGCGGCGAACTCCCCCCGGAGCAGCCGTACCCCTACCAGGGACAGGACGACGGGCAGCAGCCGCAGGGCAACTCCTACGACGAGCGCTACCGCTTCTGAGCGGAGCGGCGCCCCCGGCCGGTCACTGGGAGCCCCGGAAGTCCGGGCCCTCCACGATCAGACCGGCCACCAGCGCACCCGACATCCCGGCGTGGGCGAGTCCACCACCGGGATGGGACCAGCCGCCGACCGTGAACAGGCCCGGCAGAGCGGTGGAGTTCGCCGGGTGGAGCTGTCTTCCGTCCGCCCCTGCCAGGGCCGGTGCCGGGACCGCGCCGCCCGCCGCGCCCGTCACCTCGGCGATGTCCGCCGGGGTGCGGACCTCCCGCCACAGCAGCCGGTCACGGAGCCTGGGGACGGCCCGCTCGGCGGTGCCGATCAACTGCTCGGCCAGGGCCTCAGCGGCAGCGGCCTGACTCCCCGCCGGGACCGTGGCCGTGAGCGTCACGGCCTCATGACCGGCGTCGGGGGCCGTCACCGGATCGTCCGGGCGCAGCACGGTCACGGTGAGCCCGCCGCCCGGCACGGTCGCCGCGAGTCCGCCCCCGCCGGTTTGCCCGGTCCCCGGGGCGGCCGGGTCCCCGAACACCGCGGCCAGTTCCCCGTCACGGTCCCGCGCGTGCACCACCGTGCGCGGGGCGGTGCCCTCGGGGCGGGCGCCGCGCAGGGCGAGCAGCACGGTCAGCCGGCTCGGCAGCCCCCGCCGGGGGGCGGGTTCGGCGCCCTGCCGGGCGGTCCCGGCGATCCGCTCCAGCGCGCCCGGAGCGACCCCGGCGACCACGAAGTCCGCCTCCACGACTGTCCCGTCGGCCAGCTCCACGCCCGAGGCGCGGCCGTCCTTCTCCCGCACCCGGCCGACCTCGGCACCGAACACGAACTCCACCCGGCGGGCCAGACACCGCTCGTACAGGGCGGTGGCCAGCTCCCGCAGGCCCCCGCGCACATACCAGGTGCCAAAGGCGTGCTCCATGTACGGCAGCACGGCCGCGCTCGCCGGTGCCGTCCGCGGATCCAGGCCATGGGCCACGGCGTGGCTCTCCAGCAGGGCCGCGAGCCGGGCGTCACACAGCTCCCAGGCGCCGACCTCGGCCAGTGTCCCGGCCCGGCGGGTGCGCAGCACGCGCTTGTGCGGCACCGACGGGTAGGGCTCGCGCCCGGCCAGCACCCGCCAGTTCGGCCACAGCGGCTCCTCCAGGAGCGGTCTGCGGGTGCGGTCCCACGCCTCCCGGGCGCGCACCAGGAAGTCACCCCAGCGGTCACCCGCGCCCGCGCCCAGGCCCTCGTCCAGCGCGGCCATCACGCCCGCGCGCGAGGCGTTGGGCAGCGACACCGAGGTGCCGTCCGCGAAGAGATGCCGGGACGAGGGGTCCACCTGGACCAGCTCGACACACGCCTCCAGCGCCTCTCTGCCGGTCTTCAGGAACAGATCCCGGTAGACCGCGGGCAGCGTCAGCAGGCCCGGTCCGGTGTCGAAGCGGAAGCCGTCCCGCTCGTACCGCCGCACCGCGCCGCCGTAGGTCTCCGCGCGCTCGTACACCGTCACCCGGTGGCCCGCCACGGCCAGCCGGGCGGCGGCCCCCATCGCACCCATCCCGGCGCCGATCACCACGATCCGTCCCATGCCCGCGACTGTAGCGGCCGGCACTGACAACGTCCCGGTCAGCCCGGTGGAGCGCCCTCTCCGCCCGGTGGAGCACCCCGGTCAGCCCGGTGGGGCCGGTCCCGCCCGTTCGCCCGCCGCGAGCCGCCGCTCCTCCCGGCGCTGGGCCCGGCGGCGCCAGAACCGGCGGATACGGGAGACCAGGAAGTACAGCACGACCAGACCGAGCAGCAGCAGGACACCCGCGATGATCGCCGCCGCCTCCGGATGGAAGATCGCGAACGTCACGATCCCGCCCACCCCGAGATCCTCGGCCAGGCTGAGCAGCACATTGCTCACCGGCTCCGGCGAGCTGTTCACCGCCATCCGGGTACCGGCCTTGACCGCGTGGCTGGCCAGCGCCGTGGTACCGCCGAGCGCGCCCGCCGCCAGCTCGGACATCGAGGCACTCTGCCCGGCGAGCAGCGCGCCCACCCAGGCGCCCGCCGCCGGGCGGATCGCGGTGTGCGCGGTGTCCCAGACCGAGTCGACGTACGGGATCTTGTCCGCGACCGCCTCGCACAGGAACAGCACGCCCGCCGTGATCAGCACCTCGGGGCGTTGCAGGGTCTCGGGGACCTCGTCGCTCAGCCCGGTCGCGCCGAAGAAGCCGAGCAGCAGCACCACCGCGTACGCGTTGATACCGCTGGCCCAGCCGCTGGTGAAGACCAGGGGGAGTACGGACACGGGGGCGATCGTAACCAGTGCGGTCCGATCCGGCCTGGGGTCGCGGGCGCAGACCTGAGTATCTGTACCTAGGGCCGGAGATGAGTAGCCGCGCGGATGGGGCCCGACCAGCGGGAACGAGAGAGTGGAGACACGGAAAGGGGCAAGGCGCCGGCACCGCCGACACGGGGCGGCGGAACGGCGCCGCCCTGGACCGCTCCTTCCGCCGGCCCGGGTCGGCGGGAGCGAGACAGGGGGACCGTGGGGGAGACCGCACGGGGATCGACGGGGGGACACGGGGGACGGGGGAAACGGGGGCAGGGGGAAACCCGGGGGAATGGGGGGACGGGGGACCAGGGGAAACGGGGGATCGGGGGATCCGGGGGGATCGGGGGGTGGGGAACACGGGGGAGCGTCGGTTCGGTGGTGGCCCGTCGGGGGGCGTGGCCATCTTCGGACCGGCGCTTTCTCGCGTCTGCGTCTGCGTCTGCGGGGCCGGGGACGGGGGCGGGCGGCGGCGACGGACCGTCGCCCTGACCTGATTCCTCGTATCCCTGAATCCCCGCATTCCCGCGCCCGCGCGGGGACGGCCTGTCCGCCCACAGTCCCCCGCCCCCGTACCCGCCCCCGTCCGCGCGGGAGCCGTCCCGGACGGGACGCCGCTCCACGCGCGCGGGGGCCCGACGGCGGGCGGCGGGATGGCGTAGAGGATCGTCGTCGCCGCTCCCCGCGCGCGGGGGCCCGACAGACCGTCAGGGTCTGCCGCTCACCCGGCCCTGGAGGAGGCGGGACAGCGCCGCGTGGACGTCGTCCAGGGAGCGTTCCGGCTGGAACGCCTGCCAGTCCAGGGCGGCCACCAGCACCATCCCCACCAGTGCCGCGGCGGTCAGCGGGATGTCGATCTCCTCGCTGAACTCGCCGCTGTCCACCCCGCCGCGCAGCACGTCCTCCACCACCGCCACGGCCTGCTTGCGCACCACCAGCAGGGTCGACTGCCAGGCCCGGTTCGTCCGCCACAGCTCGGCCACGTACAGCTGGGTGAAGGCGGGGTACGTGGCGATGAACTCCAGGCCCGCGCGGATCATCGCGTCCAGGGCGTCCACCTGGGAGCCGCCCTCGCGCGCGGAGCGCTCCGCGGCCTCCCTGAGGGACGCGGTGAGCAGGCCCACCCCGTGCCGCAGCAGCTCCTCGAAGAGGACCGACTTGCTCGCGAAGTTGTAGTAGACCGTCCCCTTGGCGACCCCGGCCCGTTCCGCGATCTCGTCCACGGTGGTGGCCGAGAAGCCCTGTTCGGCGATGAGCGTGACGGCCGCCTCGTAGAGCTTCTGCCGGGTGGACTCGCGGCGGGCCGCCGCCCCCGATGTGGCGCTGCTGCTTTCCATGGCTCCGATTCTCACAGCACCGGCCCCCGGGGCGGGCGCCGACGGGGGAGTGGGGGCGGCCGGGTCACAGACTCAGCTCCGGGTGCAGCCGGTCCAGCGTCCACACCTGCTTGCGGCGGGCCGACAGCGCGGTCAGCGCGAGCGCGCCCAGGGTGAACGCGGCCAGCACCGCGCACGCCTGCCACACCGGGCCCAATCCGCCGCCGGTGATCAGCCGGCGCAGCGCCTCGACCACATAACTCATCGGCAGGAAGGGGTGGATCGCGGCGAAGAAGCCCGGACTGGTCTGGACGGGGTACGTGCCGCCCGCCGAGGTCAGCTGGAGCATGAGCACGGCCAGCACCAGGATCCGCCCGGCGGCCCCGAAGCGGGCGTTCAGCCACTGCACGATCGCCGCGAAGCAGCCCGTCACCAGGAACAGGAACCCGACCGTCCCCGCCGTGCGGGCCGGTTCCAGGCCGACCAGCCAGTGCAGCACCGCCATCAGGGCCGTCACCTGGGCCGCGCCGATGGCCAGCACCGGAAGCCAGCCCGCCAGCGCGATCCGCCACGCCGAGCCGCCCGCGGCCAGCGCCCGCCGGTTCAGCGGCGCGATCACCATGTACGCCACCATGGCGCCCACCCACAGCGACAGCGGGATGAAGTACGGGGCGAAACCGGTGCCGTAGTTGGGCGCCTTGTGCAGCGATTCCGAGGCGAGCCGTACGGGGTCGGCCATGACCTGGGTACGGTCGTCTCGCTCGGCCCGGTCGTAGTCGGGGATGCGGGCGGCACCGTCGTGGAGGCCGCCGGCGAGTTCGCCGGAGCCGTCGACCAGTTTGAACATGCCCCCGCTCAGGTCGTCCGCACCGCTCTTCAGATCGCCGACACCGGTGTCCAGGTCGACCGCGCCGGTCTCGGCCGTACCGAGCCCCTTGTGGAGCTTCTCGGCCCCGGCGGCGACCTCTCCGGCGCCCTTGTCGAGGGCGTTGATCTTCGTGACGGCGTCGTCCAGGTCCTGCGACAGACGGGGGGCGTCGTCGGCGAGCGCCTGGGCCTGCTTCTCCAGGTCGGCCAGGTGCCCGTCCAGCCCCTCCAACTCGTCCGCGCGCTCCGACACCAGGGTGTCCAGCCCGTCGGCGAGGTCGGCGACCTCGGCCGCCGCGTCCACCGCGGGCTTCAGCTCCGCGCAGACCGGGTCCGGGCCGCCCGCCGGGTCGGCGCCGTCACCGGGGGCGGGTGCCTCGCAGCGCGCGCGGTAGGTCCCGGCGAGGCGGTCATGGGCCTCGCGGGCCTGTGTGGCGGCACCGGGGGCCCGCTCCTCCAGGGTCCCGAGGTTCTCCCGGATCGTCCCGGCCGCGTCCGCCACCGACCGGGCGGTCTCGCCGATGCCCCGCTCGTTCGCCGCCAGGAACGGTCCCACCGTGCCGGCGATCCCGTTGACCTTGTCCGCCAGCGCCCGGGTGCCCTCGGCGACCTTCGCGGAGCCCGCCTCCAGATCGGCCGCGCCAGTGCTCAGCTTCCGCAGACCCGACGACAGATCGCCGCTGCCCTCCTTGGCGTCCTTCAGCCCGTCCGCGAGGTCCTGGGAGCCCTTCTCGGCCTTCCCCAGGCCGCCCTTCAGCTCATCGGCCCCGTCCGCGGCCTTCACCGTCTCGCCGTGGATGTCCGAGAACGAGATGAAGATCTTGTCCAGGAACGACCGCGACGCCTTCGTGGACGCCGCCGTCCGCACCTCACCGAACACCGTGCGCGAGATCTGCCCCACGATGTAGTTGTTGGCATCGTTCGTACGCACCCGCAGGGCGCCCGTCTCCGGCGTGTCGCCCTCGCTGGAGGCGATGTTGCGACTGAAGTCCTCCGGCAGCGTCAGCGACAGGTAGTACCGGCCGTCCTCGACGCCCGCGCGGGCGTCCTCGGCGCTCACCTCACGCCAGTCGAACACCGCGCTGTCCCGCAGCCCGGCGACGATGTCGTCCCCCGCGCGCACCCGCTCGCCGCCCGCGGTGGCGCCCCGGTCCTCGTTCACCAGCGCCACCGGAAGCCGGTCCAGCCTGCTGTACGGGTCCCAGAAGGACCACAGATACAGCGCCCCGTACAGCAGAGGCAGCAGCAGGACCGCCACCAGCGCGGCCCGCGGCAGCCGTCCCCGCCCGAACCGGCGCAGCTCAAGCGCCGCGAGTTTCGGCGAACGCATCGCCCGTCTCCTTCGTCCCGGTGTCGTGGGTGGGGGCAGCGCCGCCCGCGCCTGCTGATGCCTGGGCCGTGTCCGCTTGTGCGCGTCTGTCCGGTGCCTCGCCCGCGTCCGCCTGCGCGCCTTCACCCGGTGTCTGCGCCGCGTCCGGCTGCGCGTGTCCATCCGGCGTCCCGGGCGTGTCCCGCTGTGCCGCTCCCGCGCGCGTGGGGACCACCTGCGTGTCCTCCGGGGCCTCGCTGCACACCGCGAGGACGGTCGTCCCGGACGCGGCGACCGAGCGCAGCATGGCCCACGCCTCGGCGCGTTCGGCGTCCGGGAGCTTCAGATCGGTGTCGTCCACACCGAGCAGCAGCGGACACCCGATCAGCGCCAGTGCGACGGACAGCCGCAGCGCCTCCAGCCGCTCCAGATCGCGTACCGCGGTCCGGGCGCCCTTGGGCAGTGCCGCGCTGTCCAGTCCGGCGGCGGCCAGCGCGGTGTCGATCCGCAGTCGGGCCTCAGAGCCCCGCTCGGCGCGGGGCCCCAGTAGTCCGCGCAGCGAACCGCCGAACCGGCGCTGGAGCAGCGCCCGTTCGCGCAGATGCTCGCCGACGGTCAGGGCGGGCTCCAGATCGGTGACGCCCTGGACATGGGCGACGGCGCTGACCCGGCGCAGCGGGGCGAGCCCGCGCGGCAGCCGGGCCCCGCACACGGTCGCCGTTCCCTCCGTGGCCCGCATCCTCCCGGTGAGCGCGAGCAGCAGACTCGTACGGCCCGTGCCGGACGGTCCTTCGAGCGCGGTGAGCGAACCCGGTCCGGCGCTGAACGAGAGGTCGCGGAAGACCCAGCCGCGCGGCCCCTTCAGCCCGAGGCCGCGCACCTCGATCCCGCCCGCTTGCCCGGCTTCCCGGGTGGCCCCGACTTCCCCCAACGCTTCCCCCCTGGGACAGGGGCCGGCCCTGAGACAGCCGCCCCAACGTTTGTACTGACTGGTCAGTCCAAAAGCTAGCCCGAACCTGCGATCGAAGCAAAACCGCAGGTCAGAACGGATTGTCAGTGGCATACCGCACGATGGACACATACGGCCACAGAGCCGTCACACAGACGACAGGAGGTTCGTCATGGCCAACTCGTCCGCAGCCGCCGCAAGCCGGCGTCGCGCCCCCGGCCCTGCCCCCTCACTGACCGGCCCGGCGAGCGATGTGCACCCGGTACTGCGCCGGGCCACGGCCCCGCCCGCCGCCCTCGACCTGCTCGCCCAGGCCCGCGCCGGACTGGCCGAGGCCGCCGTCCTGGAGACCTCCAACGAGCGGTACGCGACGGCCCATCTCGCCGCGCTGCGCACCGCCGCCGCGGTCCTCGCCGCCCGGGGCCGCCCGGAGACCGGCTCCCGGCGCCGGGCCCGGATACGCAGCGCCTGGGAAGTGCTGCCCGAGATAGCCCCCGAGCTGACCGAGTGGAGCGCGCTCTTCGCCTCCGGGGCCCCGCGCCGCGCGCGGGCCGAGGCGGGCATCCAGGGCGCGGCCACCCGCCGGGACGCCGACGACCTGATCCGTGATGTGGCGATGTTCGTCCGGCTCGTCGAACGCATGCTGGTGCTCCAGCCGGTCCTGCCCGCGCCCCGGCAGGACGCGGACGGTCGGGCGGGGGAGAGCGAGATGCCGGATGCGGGGTGAGCGCTCCCGTCCTTCCGGCGGGGCCGGGCCGCCCAGCCGATCCTCCGCCGCCGCGTGCCCACCGATCGCCCTCGCCGGTGCGCCCGCCGATCGCCCTCGCCGGTGCGCGCGCCGATCCTCCCGCCGGTCCGCCCACCTACTCTCCCGCCGGTGCGCCCGGCGGTGGGCCCAGCAGGGCGGCCCAGCGAGGCGGCGCGGCAGGGCAGCGTGGAGGCGCGGCGGGGCGGGGCGGCGTGGCGCGGGGCCCGGACCAGGCCCGGTACCGGCCCGGTACCGGCCCCGCCCGGCACCGTGATGGCCTGGTCCGCCGGCGCAGGCAATAGGGTGGGTGACGCCTGAAAGGTCCTCCGCCCGGCACACCCCGGCCAGGAGGGCGAGCCCGTTCGCGCCGCCGTCCCCAAGGCGGTGCCGCGCCGAGGAGTCAACTGCCGTGTCGGACCCGACTCGACCCCGCGCCTCTCTCCGTACCGCCGTGGTCTGGGACGTCCTCCAGGACGCTCTGGACCGCAGGGTCAAGGCCACCGGCCGGGACGCCCTCGACGTCCTCGACACCGGCGGCGGCAGCGGCAACTTCGCCGTGCCCCTGGCCCGCCTCGGCCACCGGGTCACCGTGGTCGATCCCAGCCCCAACGCGTTGTTCGCGCTGGAGCGCCGGGCCGCCGAGGCCGGGGTCGCCGAGCGGGTCACCGGCGTCCAGGGCGACGCCCACGGGCTCTTCGACGTGGTCGAGCGCGACCGCTACGACGCGGTGCTGTGCCATGGCGTCCTGGAGTACGTGGACGACCCCGCCGAGGGCCTGCGCAACGCCGTCGCGGCCCTGCGTTCCGACGGTGTGCTCAGCCTGCTCGCCGCCGGGCTCGGCGGTGCCGTGCTGGCCCGCGCGCTCGCCGGGCACTTCACCGAGGCCAGGCAGGCGCTGACCGACCCGGACGGCCGCTGGGGCGCCGGTGACCCCGTGCCGCGCCGCTTCACCGCCGAGCAGCTGACCGCGCTCGTCGAGGGCGCCGGCCTGCGCGTCGGCGCCGTGCACGGCGTACGGGTCTTCGCCGATCTGGTGCCCGGAGTGCTGGTGGACACCGAGCCCGGCGCGGTGGACGCGCTGCTGACCCTGGAGGCCGCGGCGGCCGAGCTGCCCGCGTTTCACTCGGTGGCCACGCAGCTTCATGTGCTCGGAGAGACCCAAGGGACGTGAGCGACGGCGGGCCACTGCCGTGGCGCGGCGCTGATCAGGGCTTGAGCATCGATGGAGTACGCCACAGGCCCCCCGATCGGGCGCTTGTCGCCGTATGATCGAGGGAGACCGCTCCGGCATGACGGGTCGGCCGCCGGGGAATGGAAGCCTCAGCGAGCCGGGACGCTTCATGGCGGAATCCGGTTGGCCAAATGGCGCAGAGGGGCGGGTTTCACGGGGGCGATTCCCTGCCTATCCTGAAGGGACCCCCCGGGTCGCCCCGGCGACTGCACGATGAGGAGGACTCCGTGCCGCTCTCGGAGCACGAGCAGCGCATGCTCGAGCAGATGGAGCGAGCGCTGTACGCCGAAGATCCCAAGTTCGCGACAGCGCTTGAGGGAAGCGGGCTGCGCACGTACACCCGGCGACGGGTCTACCAGGCGGTCGCCGGCTTCCTCGTAGGTATCGCGCTCCTCATGGCCGGAATGGTCGCCAAGCAGGAATGGCTCAGTGTGGTGGGGTTCCTCATCATGCTGGGGTGCGCGGTGCTCGCGGTGACCGGCTGGCGCAAGGCCCCCAGACCAGGGGAGCAGGCCGCTGCCGGCCCCCAGGCCCGCCGTCAGGGACGCCAAAGGCGTTCCATGATGGACCGGATCGAGCAACGCTGGCAGCGCCGCCGGGACGAGCAGCAGGGCGGCCAGTGACCCGCACGCTCACTTCCATGTGACGTCATGCGCATGAGGGGCCACCGTTCCACCGACGGCGGCCCCTCACGCGCGTTCTCATGGGTGTCGTGTCGCCGCCGTCACGCCGGAGGCCCAGGCAGGCCGCCGTCATACCGGCGGGGCAAGCCCTTGAGCCCGCCCCACCCGCCGCCGGTCCCGCCCCATCCCGTCCCGCCCCCCCGTCATGCGGAAGGCCCGAGCCGATGATCCGGCTCGGGCCTTCCGCATGTCTCGGACGCTGTCTCGCGGACCGCGCCCCGCGCGCCCCGCCGGGCAGCGCCCGCCCGCTCAGCCTCCCCGCGGTCCCGAAGGGGACGGCTTCGGTCGGCGGATCAGGCCCGCCCAGCGGTCCGCCACCCGGATGCGCAGGGTCGTCACCCGGTCGGACAGGGACCACACCGCCCGGATGGCCGAACGCGGGGCCAGCAGTGCCCGCAGCCGGGCCCGGCGGTTCGCCCGGGAACGCAGGGCGAGACGCAGCCGGCGGACATCGTCGGCCAGGCCCGGTACGGCCCCCGGCTCGGGGGCGAACAGCACCTGCTCCACCGCTCCCGCCACCCGGTGCACCGACGCGGCGGCGGCCTCGTCGACCTCGCCCAGCCGGACGATCCGCGCCGCCGCCTTGCGCGGGGTGAGCGCCTCGTCCGGGACGATGCCGAAGTCCCAGGCCGTGTCCGTCAGCTCCTGCCACACGGCGAGCACATGACCGGCGGCCGGTTGCCCGCCCGGTGGGGAGTCCAGCCGGATCCCCGGTCCCGGTTCGGGTCCGTCCGGGGCGGCCGGGCCGTGCTGCGCGGACGCGAGCCGTACCGTTCGCCGTCTGATCCGCCAGAGCATCGGGGCCAGCGGCACGGCCAGCACCGCCAGGCCCAGCAGGGTCCAGCCGATGATCTGGTACCAGGGCGGTCCACCCGACCCGGTGGTACCGGCGGCGCTGGGTGCCGCGCTGTCGCACACCTCCAGCCGCTTGTCCTCCGCCGAGCAGCTCGGGCTGCTGGACGGCTCCTCGGACGGCGCCGCCTGCGACGGACGCGCCGTGTCCTCCGTCTCCGGCACCGTCGTCCCGGGCAGGTCGGGCAGCGTGTACGAGGGCGTCGAACCCCGGCTCGGGGTCGGCTCGAAGCGGGTCCAGCCCACGCCCTCGAAGTACAGCTCCGGCCAGGCGTGCGCGTCCCTCAGGCCCACCGCCACCGAACCGTCCGCCTGCATCGTGCCCGGCGCGAAGCCGACCGCGATCCGGGCCGGGATGTCCAGCGAGCGGGCCATCGAGGCCATCGCGAAGGAGAAGTGGACGCAGAAGCCGCGCCGGTCCCGCAGGAACCGGGCGATCCCCTCCGACCCGCTGCCGACCTCGACCTCCGTGTCGTAGGTGAAGCCGCCGTTGAGGGCGAAGTACTCCTGGAGCCGGACCGCCTGCTCATAGGGGTTCTCGGCGCCCTGGGTGATCTCACGGGCGGTCTGCGCCACCACCGGCGGCAGTGAGTCCGGCAGCTCGGTGTAGTCCTGCTGGAGCTGCGACGGTGCCTCGGGCGCCTGCGCCAGCTGCTCCGCCGTGGGGTTCACATCGAGGCTGGTCACCTCGTAGGTCTGGCCGCCGGTGTTCTGGCCGTGGTCGCCGACCAGGGTCATGCCCACCGGCTCGTACCGCCACTGGCCCTCGATGTCGATCGCGCTCGGCGGGTACGGCATCGGCAGCCAGTCCTGCTCGTACCACTCGGCCGCCGTGATCTGGGTGGTCACCTCCGTGCGCGCCACGTCCGCGGCGAGCCCGGCCGGGGTGGGCAGATCCTCCGGGACCTGGACGATCCCGCGCTTGGCGGGGCGCCAGGTGGTGCCGTCGAACTCGTCCAGGGAGACGATCCGCAGATACATGTTGGACAGGTCGTCGGAGTCGGTGCGCAGGGTCAGCACCGTGCGGTCCTCGTCGACGTTGAGGCTGTCGCGGAGCGAGACCAGGGGGTTGACCGCGGAGATGGTGCCCCCGCCGCCGTTGCCCGCGCCGACCCCGCCGCCCGCGTTCTCCAGCAGGCCCCCGTCCATCGAGGGCAGGGCCAGCGGCACCACCAGGGCGATCCCGAGGGCCACCACACCGATCCGCCGCCCGGTGCGCACGGGGGCCGCCGCGCCGCCGCTGTCGGGGGCGGGCCCGCCGGGGGGACGCGGCCCGCCCGCGAAGACCCGGCCCCACTGGGAGAGCCGGTCACGGCCCTCGGCCAGCAGCAGCAACAGATAACCGGCCGCCGCGATCAGGAACCACACCCAGCCGCCCGAGCCGTCCGACAGCCCGGCCGCCACCGAGTACAGGGCCAGCAGCGGCAGCCCGGCCGGGGCCGCGCTGCGGAACGTCACCGCCAGCACATCGACCAGCAGCCCGATCACCAGCACCCCGCCGACCAGCATCAGCTGGATGCCGTCCGACAGCGGGGCCGGTATCGCGTACCGCTCGACGTCGTTGGTGCCCGCCTGGAGCAGGTCCCCGAAGCGCTGGAACGCCTGCGGGCCCGGGATCAGCCCGGCCAGGGCGTACTCGCGGGCGAAGGACAGGGTCAGCAGCACCAGCGAGACCAGCACCTGCGCGCCGATCGTCATCCAGCGCGCCAGCGGCACCCGACGGGCCGCCATGCCCACCCCGCTCTGCACCAGCAGCAGCACCGCCCCCTGGAGCAGCCAGCCCGGCGACTCCACCAGCGGCAGCAGGGCACAGGACGCCATCAGCGTGGCCAGTGCCGCCATCAGCGCCATCCGCGCGCGCATGCTCACGACCAGCCCTCCCCGCCACCGGCCACGGTCAGACCGGAACGCTCCCGGTCCGCCTGCCGCCACAGTTCACCCACCGTCGCCCCGCGCGGGACGCCCAGGGCCGTCCAGCCGGACTCGCGCAGCATCCGCAGCCGCTCCTGACTGTCCCGGTCGGGGCCGGGCACATCGGTCGGCTCGCGCGTCCAGGTGTCGCTGTCCAGGACGAAGGCGAGCGCGCCGCCGCTGCGCTGGCGCATCCGGGCGGCCACCGCCGCCTGCTCCTCGTCCAGATCGCCGAAGAAGGCGACCAGCAGTCCCTCGTTGCCCCCGCGCAGCACGTCGTACGCGCGCGAGAGGCCGTCCCCGTCGGAGTGGTCGATCACGGCGAGGGTGTCCATCATCAGCCCGGCCGCGTCCGCCGACTCCTGGCTGGCACCGGCGAAGCCGTCGGCGCCCTCGCCGGGCACCGAGTTGCCGGTGTCCGTCAGCAGGCGTACCGAGAAGCCCCGTTCGAGCATGTGCACCAGGACCGAGGCGGCGCCGCCGACCGCCCACTCGAAGGCCGAGTCGGGGCCCGCGCCCCGGTAGGCGAGCCCCCGGGTGTCGAGCAGCACCGTGCAGCGCGAGCGCTGGGGCTGCTCCTCGCGGCGCACCATCAGCTCGCCGTAGCGGGCCGTGGAGCGCCAGTGGACGCGGCGCAGGTCGTCGCCGTGGCGGTAGCCGCGCGGGATCACGTCGTCCTCGCCGGCCAGGGCCACCGAGCGCTGCCGTCCGTCGCCGTAGCCCTTGGCCTCGCCCGCCAGCCGCACCGGCGGCAGCGGCTCCACGCGCGGGATGACGGTCAGGGTGTCGTAGGAGGAGAAGGAGCGGGTCAGCTCGCACATGCCGAACGGGTCGGTCAGCCGGAGCTGGAGCGGGCCCAGCGGATACCGGCCGCGCAGATCCGAGCGGACCCGGTAGGACACCTCGCGGCGCCCGCCCGCCTCCACCCGGTCCAGCACGAACCGCGGGCGCGGGCCGAGGACGTAGGGCACCCGGTCCTGGAGCATCAGCAGGCCCGTGGGCAGCCGCGAGACATTGTCCATCCGCAGATGGACCCGGGCCTCGGCGCCGGCCGGCACCCGGCCGGGGGAGAGCCGGCGGCTGCCCGCGACCCGGTAGCGGGTGCGGTACAGCACTCCGGCGCAGACCAGCGGCAGCACCGCCAGCAGCAGCCCGACCCGCAGCAGATCGGCCTGCCCGAGGACATAGGCGCAGGCGGCGGCGGCGATCCCGGCGGCCAGGAAGGAGCGCCCGCGGGTGGTGAGCCCGGCCAGGGCCGTACGGACACCGCCCTTGTCGCCGCGGTCCGCCTCCGGGGGGCCCGCCGGATGACCCGCCGGATGCCCCGCGGGATGACCCGCGGTGCTCATCACAGCCTCCGGGGCGGCTGCTGGCCGTACCCGCCGCGGACCGGACCGCTGCCGTTGTGCTCGGGAGCGGCCGGGACCGGGGTGTGCTGGATGATCTCCTGCACGACCTGCTCCGCCGTCCGCCGGTTGAGCTGGGCCTGGGCGGTGGGCAGCAGCCGGTGCGCGAGGACGGCGACGGCGAGGGACTGGATGTCGTCCGGCAGCGCGTACTCCCGGCCGCTCAGGGCGGCGGACGCCTTGGCGGCGCGCAGCAGATGCAGCGTCGCGCGCGGGGAGGCGCCGAGTCTGAGGTCGGGGTGCGTACGGGTGGCGGCGACCAGGTCGACCGCGTAGCGGCGGACCGTCTCGGCGACATGGACCGCGCGGACCGCCTCGATCAGCTTCACCACCTCGTGCGCGTGGGCCACCGGCTGGAGGTCGTCCAGCGGGTTCACCGCGCCGTGCACATCGAGCATCTGCAACTCGGCCTCGGGGCTCGGGTAGCCGATGGAGACCCGGGCCATGAAGCGGTCGCGCTGGGCCTCGGGGAGGGGGTAGGTGCCCTCCATCTCGACCGGGTTCTGCGTGGCCACCACCATGAAGGGGCTGGGCAGTTCATAGGTCTGCCCGTCGCTGGTGACCTGGCGCTCCTCCATGGACTCCAGCAGCGCGGACTGGGTCTTCGGCGAGGCGCGGTTGATCTCGTCGCCGATCACGATCTGGGCGAAGATCGCGCCGGGCTTGAACTCGAAGTCCTTGCGCTGCTGGTCCCAGATGGACACGCCCGTGATGTCCGACGGCAGCAGGTCGGGCGTGAACTGGATACGCCGCACCGAGCAGTCGATGGACCGCGCCAGCGTCTTGGCCAGCATGGTCTTGCCGACGCCGGGGACATCCTCGATCAACAGATGTCCCTCGGCGAGCAGCACGGTCAGCGAAAGCCGTACGACCTCGGGCTTGCCCTCGATCACTTCTTCCACCGAGCTGCGCACCCGGTCCACGGTGGCAGTCAGATCAGTGAGGCTCGCTCGATCGTCATAGGTCGTCACCCGGCCCTCCTCGGCCCGTTCTTACGTACCGGCCGCCGCTCTGTGACGCGGCCGGCCCACCCCAAACACGAACACCACGCGGGAAAAGTTCCGCAGGGCTCCATCACCGCATTCTGGTTGCCGTTACCTGTTCGTGTCACTCGACTGCGGACAACTGGAAGTGATATGCGGTGTTTGTTGCCCTTTTGTGCACCGGACGGCCGGAGTTCGGTGAAGAACGAGCGTCCGCGCGGCCGGTCACGGCCCTACTCCGGGTCGATCTCCCGCAGCAGACCGGACCGTACGTCGAAGACGAAGCCGCGCACATCGTCGGTGTGCACCAGGAACGGCGAGGTGCGCACCCGCTGCATCGACTGCCGGACGTCCTGGTCGACATCGCGGAACGCCTCCACCGCCCACGCGGGGCGCTGGCCGACCTCCATCTCCAGGTCGTGCCGGAACTCCTCGGTCAGCGATTCCAGGCCGCACCCGGTGTGATGGATGAGCACGACGCTGCGGGTGCCCAGGGCGCGCTGGCTGATGGTCAGGGAGCGGATCACGTCGTCGGTGACGACACCGCCCGCGTTGCGGATGGTGTGGCAGTCGCCGAGTTCGAGGCCCAGCGCGGCGTGCAGGTCGAGACGCGCGTCCATGCAGGCCACCACGGCGACCTGGAGCACCGGCCGGGCGTCCATGCCCGGATCGGTGAACGCGTCGGCGTAGCGCCCGTTGGCCTCGACCAGTCGGTCGGTGACAGTGCCGGTGCCGGTGCGGGCTATGGCGCTCTCGGGTCCGGCGGGAACCGATGCAGAAGTCGTCATGCCTATGACGGTACTGGTCACAGGCGGTCCGGTCCTGTGGTGGGAGAGGACAAAGGACGTCATCGGACCAAGTTGTGAGCCGATACACAGCCTCCGTGCCGGGTACGTCACCCTGCGTCCACCCCTCGTTCCCCGGCGGGCCCGCCGCCCCGGCCGCCCATGGACCGCCCCCCCGGCCGCCCGTGGGCCCTCCCCCCGGCCGCCCGTGGGCCCTCCCCCCGGCGCACCCGGCGCGCGGCCGGGACCACCCGCGCGGGGGCCGTACCGTCCGCCGGACGAGTGATCTTCGTCCCCCGTACGCGGTGCGCGCAGCGCCCGCCGCGACGCGCAGGCCGGTTGATTGACCGGGCGCAACCGTGGACTAAAGTGACGCGGAGCGGGAGGCGAGGCTCCCCAGCTGTACCGAGACCCCCTTGAGAACTCCCTGAGACCCCCGGTGACCTCGGTATTCACCGGTGGATCTCGCGGCGTGCGCGGCGCGTACGCACGGCTCGGCCGCCACCCGTCTCCGGTCGGCCGACGCCCCCGGGCGCCGGCGGCCCTCGCCTTGTCGAGCGGGCGGGGACCCGGCGGTGCGTACCGCCCCGCCGGATCTGAGAGGCCCCTGTGAGCAGCGAGAGTCGACATGTCCCGGTGATGCTCCAGCGCTGCCTGGACCTGCTGGCCCCCGCACTGGAGCGGCCCGGCGCGGTCGTCGTCGACTGCACCCTCGGCCTCGGCGGGCACAGCGAGGCGCTGCTCGCCCGCTTCCCCGAGGCCCGCCTCGTCGCCCTGGACCGCGACAAGGAGGCCCTGCGCCTCTCCGGTGAGCGCCTGGCGCCCTACGGCGACCGCGCCACCCTGGTCCACGCGGTCTACGACGAACTGCCCGACGTCCTGGACAGACTCGGACTCGCGCGCGTGCAGGGCGTTCTCTTCGACCTCGGCGTGTCGTCCATGCAGCTCGACGAGGCCGACCGGGGCTTCGCCTACGCCCAGGACGCGCCCCTGGACATGCGGATGGACCAGACGACCGGTGTGAGCGCCGCCGAGGTCCTGAACACCTATCCCCCCGGCGACCTGGTCCGCATCCTGCGCGCCTATGGCGAGGAGAAGCAGGCCAAGCGGATCGTCGCGGCGGTCGTACGGGAGCGGGAGCGGGAGCCGTTCACGACCAGCGCCCGGCTGGTGGAGCTGATCCGCGACGCCCTGCCGCAGGCCGCCAAGCGCACCGGCGGCAACCCCGCCAAGCGCACGTTCCAGGCCCTGCGGATCGAGGTCAACGGCGAACTGACTGTCCTGGAGCGGGCGATCCCGGCGGCGGTGGCCGCGCTCGCCGTGGGCGGACGGATCGCGGTCCTGTCCTACCAGTCCCTGGAGGACCGGCTGGTCAAGCAGGTCCTGGCGGCCGGCGCCGCCTCCACCGCCCCGCCCGGCCTGCCGGTCGTCCCCGAGCGCTACCAGCCCCGGCTCAAGCTGCTCACGCGCGGTGCCGAACTTCCGGGCGAGGAAGAGGTCGCCACCAACCGCCGGGCGGCCCCGGCACGGCTGCGCGCGGCGGAGCGCGTCAGGGAGGACGTCGGGTGAGCCACGGGGCAGTGGGCGACGAGGGCAAGAGGAACGCGGTTGTGGGCGGGCCGGGGGCCCGTGCGGGGGTGTGCGTGGCGGGGCTCTGGACGGGGTTGCGTGTCGCGGGGCTCTGGACGGGGGGTCGGGTACCGGGGTTCCGGGGGCGGGGCTGTGTAACGGGGTTCTGGGTGGGTTGTTGCGTACAGGGGTCCTGGGCGCGTTGTTCCGTACCGGGGCCCCAGGTGGGTTGTTCCGTACCGGGTTCCTGGGCGGGTGGTTGCGGACGGGAGTCCGGGGTGGGTGGTCGTGTACGGCACCTTCGGGCGGGCGGGTGCCCGTCTCGTCCCGGGGCGGGCGGTTGCCGGTCGGGCCTCCAGGGGCTCGGTTGCCGGTCGGGCTTCCGGGGTTGCGGTCCCTTGTCGGGGGGTCTGGAGGGCGGTTGCCCGGTGGGCTTCCAGGGTGACGGTCGCCGATCGCGCCTCCGGGCGGGTGGGTGCACACCGGGCCCATGGGCGGAGGGTCGCCTATCGGGCTCCCCGGCGGGTGGTTGCCCGTCACGCCCTGGGACGGACGAGGGCCGACGACCCGGCCTCCAGGATCACCGTTCCCGACCGGGCCCCCAAGTGGGTGGTTGCCCGGCGGGCTTCCACGGTGACGGTCGCCGACCGCAGGCCCACGCGCCCGTTCGTGTACCGGTCCTTCAGACGGGCGGCTGCCCGGCGGGCCTTCTCCAGGGCGGCGATCGCCGATCGTGCCTCCAGGCGCCTGTTCGTGTACCGGTCCTTCAGACGGGCGGCTGCCCGGCGGGCCTTCTCCAGGGCGGCGATCGCCGACCGTGCCCCCAGGCGCCCGTTCGCGTACCAGCCCCCCGGACAGCCGCCTGCCCGGCAGGCCCCCAGGGCGACGATCGCCCGCCACACCCCCAAGCGGGCGGTCTCACCCCGAGCCTCCGCGCAACCGGCAGCGCACCGCGCCCCCATACGACCGCTCGCCCACCGCACCTCCAGGCGACCGGCCACCCACCGCACCCCCGCGCGACGAGCCACCCACCCCACCCCCACACCGATCCCCCTGCCCCCACCCTCTCCCTCCACTCCGCCGGGACGGCCCTCCACTCCGCCGGGATGGCCCCTCACTCCGCCGGGACGGCCCCTCACCCCGCCGCGACGGCCCTCCACCCCGCCGGGACGGCTCCCCACTCCGCCGCGACGGCCCCTCCCCCCGCCAGAACAACCCCCCACCCCGCCAGAACACCCACCCACCCCGCCAGGACAGCCACCCCCCGGCAGCCCAAGGAGCGTCCGTGAGTGGGAAACCGGAGTTGCGGGGCAGGGCCGCCCGGCTGGCGCGGCTGTTTCCGGCCGGGCGGGGGCAGGCGCACGCGGCCCGCACCCCGTTCGTGCTGCTCGTCGTCGTGCTGCTCGGCGGTGGGCTGATCGGGCTGCTGGTGCTCAACTCCGCGCTCAGCGAGGGCTCCTTCCGGCTGGCGGACCTCCAGCGGGACACCAAGGCGCTCACCGACGAGCAGCAGGCGCTCCAGCGGGACATCGACGCCTACTCCGCCCCCCAGGCCCTCCAGCGCCGCGCCCGCGAGCTGGGCATGGTCCCCGGCGGCGACCCCGCCTTCCTCGGCGCCGACGGCAAGGTCAGGGGCGTTCCCTCGCCCGCCGCCGAGCCCGCCTCCGCCCGCGACCCCCTCGTCCTGGCCCCCGAGGCGATGCCCCCCGCCACCGGAGCCACCCGGACCCCGACGGCGACCCCGGCGACGACAGCGACCCCGCCCCCGGTGCCCCCGGCAACCGCAGGCACCCCACCAGCACCCTCCACCCTCACCCCCACCCCCACTCCCACCCCCTCAAGCGCAGGCGCCCCCGCCGCGCCCCCGACCCCCGGCAGGTGACGGAAGTGTCCGACAGGGAAGCGCCGCGCCGGCGCGTGCCCGGCCCCGTACGGTCCGACCGATCCGTGGGCCGGCAGCGTCCGGGGCCCGGCGCCCGGCCCGTCCGGCGGCCCGCCGCGCCCCGCAGGCCACCCGGCCCGCGCACCATCCGGCTGGGCAGCCCCCGCCCCCGGCTGCGGCTGGTCGGCGTCGCGCTGACCCTCGTCCTGTCCGTCTTCGTGGTCCGGCTGCTCCAGGTGCAGGCCATCGACGCGGGCACCTACGCCGCCAAGGCCGAGGCCAACCGCTATGTCCACTACGTCCTGGCCGCCGAGCGCGGCGGGATCACCGACCGCAACGGCGTGGAGCTGGCGACCAGCGTCGACGCGTACGACATCACCGCCGACCCGACCCTCTTCACCCGTGAGCAGCTGAAGATCGACGACGGGCCCGAGCAGGCCGCCGCGCTGCTCGCGCCCATCCTCGGCCGCGACCAGGCCGACATCGCCGAGCTGCTGCGCCCGGCCAACAAGGAGCTGCGCTACGTCAAGCTCGCCAGCCGGCAGACCCCGCAGGTCTGGAAGCAGATCAAGGACCTGAAGTCGGCGCTGGCGGGCAAGGCGGAGGCCGACAAGGCCACCGTCAACGTCCTCGCCGGGGTGCTCGCCGTCGCCAGCAGCAAGCGGGTCTACCCGAACGCCGATCTCGCCGCCGGGATACTGGGCTGGGTCAACGCCGACGGCAAGGGCGGCGGCGGGGTGGAGCAGCAGCTGAACGGCACCCTGGCCGGTGAGGACGGCAAGATCCGCTACGCCCAGTCCGGCGGGCTCCAGGTGCCCACCGCGGGCTCCACCGAGACGCCCGCCGTGCCCGGCAGCGATGTCGAGCTGACCATCGACCGGGACATCCAGTGGGCCGCCCAGAACGCCATCAGCGAGCAGGTCGCCGAGTCCAAGGCCGACCGCGGCTATGTGATCGTCCAGGACACCCGGACCGGCGAGATCCTCGCCATGGCCAACTCACCTGGCTTCGACCCCAACGACCTCTCCAAGGCCGAGTCCGCCAACCTCGGCAACGCGGCCGTCCAGGACGCCTACGAGCCCGGCTCCACCGCCAAGGTGATGTCCATGGCCGCCGTCCTGGAGGAGAACGTCGCCACGCCGGCCACGCATGTCACCGTGCCGAACCGGCTCCAGCGGGGCGACCGGCTCTTCCGCGACGACATCGACCACCCCACCTGGTATCTGACGCTCAACGGCGTCCTCGCCAAGTCCAGCAACATCGGCACCATCCTGGCCACCGGCCAGCTCGGCGCGAACCAGGCCGAGTCCAACGAGATCCTCTACTCCTATCTGCGCAAGTTCGGCCTCGGCGGCTACACCGGGCTCGGTTTCCCCGGCGAGACCAAGGGCATCCTCGCGCCGCCCGACCAGTGGTCCACCTCGCAGCAGTACACGATTCCTTTCGGCCAGGGCGTGTCCCTCAACGCGATGCAGGCGGCCTCCGTCTACTCGACCATCGCCAACGGCGGTGTCCGGATCGAGCCGACCCTCGTACGCGGCACCAAGGGGCCCGACGGGCGCTTCACCCCGGCCGAGAAGCCCGAGGAGACCAGGGTCGTCAGCGAGAAGACCGCCACGACGCTGTCCCGGATGCTGGAGTCCGTGGTGGACGACCAGGAGGGCACCGGCACCAAGGCGCGCATCCCCGGTTACCGGGTCGCGGGCAAGACCGGTACCGCCAACCGAGTGGATCCGGCCACCGGCCAGTACCGCGGCTACACCTCGTCCTTCGCCGGGTTCGCCCCCGCCGACCAGCCCCGGGTCACCGTCTACTGCGCCATCCAGAACGCCACCGAGGGCAGTTACTTCGGCGGCCAGATCTGCGGACCGGTCTACAAGGAGGTCATGGAGTTCGCGCTGAAGACCCTCCAGGTGCCCCCGTCGGGAACCGACCCGCCGAGACTGCCCGTCACCTTCAGCCCCTGACCCACCGAGCACCGAACCCCTGACGAAGCAGTACCGACCCCCCCCGCCGAGCAACGCCGAGCAGCACCGAACCCCGTACAGGCAGCACCGAGCAGCACCGAACCCCGTACCAGGCAGTACCGAGCACACCCGCCACGGCGGAGCACCCGCGCCACCGGAACCACCAGGAACCACCTCGTGACAACGATCACCCCGGATCCCGGGAACCAAGGACCGCCCCCCGGGTCGCCCGGCCCCTCACTTCGCCCGCGGCCGGGTACGCCCGGTACGCTCACCGCCGTGCCACACGCTGATCAGTCCCAAACCACCCAGAAGGGCCAACCCCCGGCCCCTCCGGGCCCGCCCCGGCCGGACCGGGTCTCCGCCACACCCCTCGCGGAACTCGCCGCCCAGCTCGATGTCACCGCGCCCGGGGACACCGCCGGCATCACCGGCATCACCCATGTCTCGGGCGCCGTCCGCCCCGGCGACCTCTATGTGGCCCGCCCCGGCGCCCGAGTGCACGGCGCCGACTTCGTCACCCAGGCCGCCGGACTCGGCGCGGCGGCGGTCCTCACCGACCCGGCCGGCGCCGAGCGCGCCGCCACCACCGGACTGCCGGTCCTGGTGGTGGACCACCCGGCCGCCGTGATGGGCGAACTGGCCGCCACGATCTACGGCCACCCCGGCCGCGATCTGCTCCAGATCGGCATCACCGGCACCTCCGGCAAGACCACCACCGCCTATCTCGTCGAGGGCGGACTGCGCACGGTCCGCGCCACCGGGCTGATCGGCACCGTCGAGACCCGGATCGGCGACGAGCGCATCAAGTCGGAGCGCACCACCCCCGAGGCCACCGACCTCCAGGCCCTGTTCGCGGTGGCGCGCGAGCGTGGCACCGAGGCGGTCGCCATGGAGGTCTCCAGCCACGCCCTGGTCCTCGGCCGGGTCGACGGCTGTGTCTTCGACATCGCGGTGTTCACCAACCTCAGCCCGGAGCACATGGAGTTCCACTCCGGGATGGAGGACTACTTCCAGGCCAAGGCCCAGCTGTTCACCCCGGCGCGCAGCAGGCTCGGGGTGGTCAACCTGGACGACGCGTACGGCCGCAGACTCGCGGCCGAGGCCGGCGTCCCGGTCGTCACCTACTCCGCCGAGGGCCACCCGGACGCCGACTGGCGCGCCGAGAACGTCTCGGTGGGCCCGTTGGACTCGCCGTTCACCGCGGTCGGCCCCGGCGGGCTGCGGATCGCGGCCCGTTCACCGCTGCCCGGCCCCTTCAACGTGGCCAACACCCTCGCCGCGCTGGTCGCCCTGGCCGCGGCCGGGCTCGACCCGCAGACGGCCGCCGACGGCATCGCCGCCGTGCCCGGGGTACCGGGCCGACTGGAGCGGGTCGACGAGGGCCAGGACTATCTGGCGGTGGTCGACTACGCGCACAAGACCGACGCCGTCGAGTCCGTGCTGAAGTCCCTGCGCAAGGTCACCAAGGGCCGGCTGCACATCGTCCTCGGCTGCGGCGGCGACCGGGACACCACCAAACGCGCCCCCATGGGCGCCGCCGCGGCCCGGCTCGCCGACACGGCCGTACTGACCTCCGACAACCCCCGTTCCGAGGACCCCCTGGCGATCCTCGCGACCATGCTCCAGGGTGCCGCCTCGGTGCCCGCCCATGAGCGCGGCGAGGTGCTCCTGTTCGAGGACCGCGCCGCCGCCATCGCCGCCGCGGTGGGCCGTGCCCGGCCCGGGGACACCGTGCTGGTCGCGGGCAAGGGCCATGAGCAGGGCCAGGACATCGCCGGGGTGGTACGCCCCTTCGACGACCGCCTGGTGCTGCGCGAGGCCATCCGGACGACCCAGGGACCCGAAGCCCGGGGACCGCAAGCCCAGGGATGAGAATCCAGAAGACCCGGGGATGAGAATCCACACGACCCAGGGATGAACTTGTGATCGCCCTCTCCCTCGCCGAGATCGCAGCAGTCGTCGGCGGGCAGACGTACGACATACCGGATCCGTCGGTCCGGGTCACCGGGCCCGTGGTCCGGGACTCCCGCGAGGCGGTGCCCGGCAGCCTGTTCGTCGCCTTCGCCGGCGAACGCGTCGACGGACACGACTTCGCCCGGGACGTGGTGGCGGCGGGAGCCGTCGCCGTCCTGGCCGCCCGCCCGGTCGGGGTGCCCGCGATCGTCGTGGACGACGTCCAGGCCGCGCTGGGCGCCCTCGCCCGCGAGGTCGTCGCCCGGCTCGGCGCCACCCTCGTCGCCCTCACCGGCTCGGCCGGCAAGACCAGCACCAAGGACCTGATCGCCCAGGTGCTCCAGCGCGCGGCACCGACCGTCTGGACCCCGGGCTCGCTCAACAACGAGATCGGGCTGCCGCTCACCGCGCTCACCGCCACTGCCGAGACCCGTTTCCTGGTGCTGGAGATGGGCGCCCGCGGCATCGGCCACATCCGCTACCTCACCGGTCTGACGCCCCCTCGGATCGGCCTCGTGCTCAACGTCGGCACCGCCCACATCGGCGAGTTCGGCGGCCGGGAGCAGATCGCCGAGGCCAAGGGCGAACTGGTCGAGGCCCTGCCCCCGGCCGGCGAGGGAGGCGTGGCGGTCCTCAACGCCGACGACCCCCTCGTCCGGGCCATGGCCGCCCGCACCGAGGCCAGAGTCCTGCTCTTCGGGGAGAGCGACGAAGCGGACGTTCAGGCCGAGAACGTACGACTCACGGACAGTGGGCAGCCCGCCTTCACCCTTCACACACCCTCCGGGTGCAGTGATGTGACCATGCGCCTGTACGGTGAGCACCACGTGTCGAACGCGCTCGCCGCCGCCGCCGTCGCCCATGAGCTGGGCATGTCCGCACCGGAGATCGCCCTCGCGCTCTCCGGGGCTGGCTCCCTCTCCCGCTGGCGGATGGAGGTCACCGAGCGCCCGGACGGCGTCACGGTCGTCAACGACGCCTACAACGCGAACCCCGAGTCCATGCGAGCCGCTCTGCGCGCGCTCGTGGCCATGGGCAAGGGGCGTCGTACGTGGGCCGTGCTCGGCCCGATGGCCGAACTGGGGGACGAGGCGCTCACCGAGCACGACGCGGTCGGGCGGCTCGCCGTCCGGCTCAACGTCAGCAAGCTCGTCGCGGTCGGGGGCAGGGAAGCCGCCTGGCTGCAACTGGGCGCATATAACGAGGGTTCGTGGGGTGAGGAGTCGGTGCACGTGTCCGACGCACAGGCGGCGGTCGACCTGTTGCGCAGCGAGGTGCGCCCGGGGGACGTCGTCCTCGTGAAGGCGTCCCGATCGGTCGGCCTGGAGAGTGTCGCCGAGGCGCTGCTCGCCACGGGTGCCGAGGGTGAGGTGGCCGCCCGATGATGAAGCAGATCCTGTTCGCAGGAGTCATTGGTCTGTTTCTGACGCTGATCGGCACCCCGCTGCTGATCAAGCTGCTGGCCCGCAAGGGCTACGGCCAGTACATCCGCGACGACGGCCCGCGCGAGCACGCCAGCAAGCGCGGTACGCCGACGATGGGCGGTATCGCCTTCATCTTCGCCACCGTCGCCGCCTACTTCCTGGCGAAGGTCGTCACCGGCTGGACGGACCCGGAGACGGACGCGGCGCCGACCTACTCGGGTCTGCTGGTGCTCGGTCTGATGGTCGGGATGGGCCTGGTCGGGTTCCTGGACGACTACATCAAGATCGTCAAACGGCGTTCGCTGGGGCTGCGGGCCAAGGCGAAGATGGCCGGGCAGCTGATCGTCGGTATCGCCTTCGCGGTGCTGGCCCTCCAGTTCGCCGACAGCCGGGGCAACGCCCCCGCCTCCACCAAGCTCTCCTTCATCACCGACTTCGGCTGGACCATCGGCCCGGTGCTGTTCGTGGTGTGGGCGCTGTTCATGATCCTGGCGATGTCGAACGGCGTGAATCTGACGGACGGTCTGGACGGCCTCGCCACCGGCGCCTCCGTCCTGGTCTTCGGCGCCTACACCTTCATCGGTGTCTGGCAGTTCCAGGAGTCCTGCGCCAACGCGGGCGCCCTGACCAACCCGGGCGCCTGCTACGAGGTGCGCGATCCACTGGACCTCGCGGTGGTCTCCGCCGCGCTGATGGGCTCCTGCCTCGGCTTCCTGTGGTGGAACACCTCACCGGCCAAGATCTTCATGGGCGACACCGGTTCGCTGGCGCTCGGCGGTGTGCTGGCCGGTCTCGCGATCTGCTCCCGCACCGAGCTGCTGCTCGCCATCCTCGGCGGTCTGTTCGTCCTCATCACCATGTCGGTGGTCATCCAGGTCGGTTCCTTCCGGATGACCGGGAAACGCGTCTTCCGGATGGCGCCACTCCAGCACCACTTCGAACTCAAGGGCTGGTCCGAAGTCCTGGTGGTGGTCCGCTTCTGGATCATCCAGGGCATCTGTGTGATCGTCGGACTGGGCCTCTTCTATGCGGGATGGGCAGCGGACAAGTGACCTCCTCGGTGCCCGAAGGGCCAGTGGAATTCCAGGGCAGGCGCGTCACGGTCGCCGGGCTCGGCGTCTCCGGCGTCCCGGCGGCCAAGGTGCTCGCCGGGCTCGGCGCCCGGGTCACCGTCGTCAACGACGGCGACGACGAGCGGGCCCGCGCCCAGGCCGCCGAACTGACCGCGCTGGGCGTCACCGTCCGGCTCGGCGACGGCGCCACCCTGCCCGAGGGCACCGAGCTGATCGTCACCGCGCCCGGCTGGCAGCCCGGCAAGCCCCTGTTCGCCGCCGCGGCCGAGGCCGGCGTCCCGGTCTGGGGCGATGTCGAACTGGCCTGGCGGCTGCGGGGCCTGGACGGCCGAAAAGCAGCCCCCTGGCTCGCCGTCACCGGCACCAACGGCAAGACCACCACCGTCCGGATGCTCGCCTCGATCCTCACGGCGGCGGGCCTGCGCACCGCCGCCGTCGGCAACATCGGCGTCTCCCTGCTGGACGCCGTCCTCGCCGAGGAGCCCTACGACGTCCTCGCCGTCGAGCTGTCCAGCTATCAGCTGCACTGGGCGCCCTCCCTGCGCGCCCACTCCGCCGCCGTCCTCAACCTCGCCCCCGACCACCTCGACTGGCACGGCTCCATGGAGGCGTACGCCCACGACAAGGGCCGTATCTACGAGGGCAACCGCGTCGCCTGTGTCTACAACGTGGCCGACAAGGCCACCGAGGACCTGGTGCGCGCGGCGGACGTCGAGGAGGGCTGCCGCGCCGTCGGCTTCACCCTGGGCGCCCCGGCCCCCTCCCAACTCGGCGTCGTGGACGGCCTCCTGGTCGACCGGGCCTTCGTCGCCGACCGGCAGCAGAGCGCCCAGGAGCTGGCCGAGGTCGCCGACATCGACCCGCCCGCCCCGCACAACATCGCCAACGCCCTGGCCGCGGCGGCCCTGGCCCGCGCCTACGGCGTCCCCGCCAAGGCGGTCCGGGACGGGCTGCGCGCCTTCGCCCCGGACCCGCACCGCATCGAGCATGTGGCGGACGTGGACGGCGTCTCCTATGTGGACGACTCCAAGGCCACCAACACCCATGCCGCCGAAGCCTCCTTGGCGGCATATGACCCGATCGTATGGATTGCGGGCGGCCTCGCGAAGGGCGCCACCTTCGACGAACTGGTCGCCCGTTCCGCCGCCCGGCTGCGGGCCGCCGTGCTGATCGGCGCCGACCGTGCCCTCATCCGGGACGCCCTTGCGCGACACGCGCCGGAAGTACCCGTCGTCGACCTCGACCGGACCGACACTGGGGCGATGCTCCAGGCGGTGACGGAGGCGAAGCGGCTGGCTCGGCCCGGCGACACGGTGCTGCTGGCCCCGGCCTGCGCCTCCATGGACATGTTCACCAACTACAACCAGCGCGGTGACGCGTTCGCGGCGGCCGTCCGCGGACTCGGCGCAGGCGCCTGACGGCGGGTCCCGGCCCCGCGGGGTGCTCCGGACCCCGCTTCGGGACCCTTGGAGGCACGGGGTGACTCGGGTGACGCGCATGAGGCTGAGGTCGGGAGGAGCCGGTCATGTCCGGTAGCCGTACAGGCCGCCCCCCGGTGCAGCGGACCGTCCGACGCCCGTCGCCCCCGCGGGCGCCGCGCGAGAACCCGGTCCTGCGGCTCCACACCCGCGCCCGCCGCGCCTGGGACCGGCCGCTGACCGCGTACTACCTGATCATGGGCGGCGCGCTGCTGATCATCGTCCTGGGGCTGGTGATGGTCTACTCGGCCTCCCAGATCACCGCGCTCCAGATGTCGCTGCCCGGCTCCTACTTCTTCCGCAAGCAGCTCCTCGCCGCGTCCATCGGGGGCGTTCTGCTGCTCGCGGCCTCGCGGATGCCGGTGAAACTGCACCGGGCGCTCGCCTACCCGATCCTCGCCGGGGCCGTCTTCGCGATGGCGCTGGTCCAGGTGCCCGGGATAGGGGTCGCGGTCAACGGCAACCAGAACTGGATCCCCCTCGGCGGCTCCTTCCAGCTCCAGCCCAGCGAGTTCGGCAAGCTGGCACTGGTGCTGTGGGGCGCCGATCTGCTGGCCCGCAAACAGGACAAGAAGCTGCTCGCCCAGTGGAAGCACATGCTGGTGCCGCTGGTCCCGGTCGCCTTCATGCTGCTCGGGCTGATCATGCTCGGCGGCGACATGGGCACCGCGATCATCCTCTCGGCGATCCTGTTCGGTCTGCTGTGGCTGGCCGGCGCCCCCACCCGGCTCTTCGTCGGGGTGCTGTCGGTCGCCGCGCTGCTCGGTGCGATCCTGATCAGGACCAGCCCCAACCGGATGGCCCGGCTGGCCTGCATCGGCGCCACCGAGCCCGGCCCGAACGACAGCTGCTGGCAGGCCGTGCACGGCATCTACGCCCTGGCCTCCGGCGGACTCTTCGGTTCCGGCCTCGGGGCCAGTGTGGAAAAATGGGGCCAACTCCCCGAGGCGCACACCGACTTCATCTTCGCCGTCACCGGTGAGGAACTGGGGCTCGCGGGGACGCTGTCGGTGCTCGCCCTGTTCGCCGCTCTAGGCTATGCGGGCATCCGCGTGGCCGGCCGTACGGAGGACCCCTTCGTCAGGTATGCCGCGGGAGGCGTGACCACCTGGATCACGGCCCAGGCCGTGGTCAACATGGGTGCGGTGCTCGGTCTGCTGCCGATCGCCGGTGTCCCGCTCCCGCTGTTCTCCTACGGGGGATCCGCCCTGCTGCCGACCATGTTCGCCATCGGGCTGCTGATCGCCTTCGCGCGCGACGAGCCCGCTACGCGGTCGGCGCTTGCCATGCGGCAGCCCCGCTTTGGTAGAAAGCGGGCGGGAGGCGCCATGCTGGAGCGGGGGCCTCGGAGATGGAACACGATGCGACGGCGTGCCTCGGCGGCGCGTACGTCCGGAGAGCGGTGAATTTCGGTGCATGTCGTACTCGCCGGTGGGGGGACCGCCGGCCACATCGAGCCCGCGCTCGCCCTCGCGGACGCCCTGCGCAGGCAGGATCCGGCCACGGGCATCACGGCCCTGGGCACGGAACGCGGACTGGAGACCAAGCTCGTCCCGGAGCGCGGCTATGAGCTGGCGCTGATCCCGGCGGTCCCGCTGCCGCGCCGGCCGACCCCCGAGCTGATCACCGTCCCGGGCCGGCTGCGGGGCACGATCAAGGCCGCGGAGCAGATCCTGGAGCGCACCAGGGCCGACGCGGTCGTCGGCTTCGGCGGCTATGTGGCGCTGCCCGGCTATCTCGCCGCCAAGCGGCTCGGCGTGCCGATCATCATCCACGAGGCGAACGCCCGCCCCGGCCTGGCCAACAAGATCGGCTCGCGCTACGCGGCCCAGGTCGCCGTCTCCACCCCGGACAGCAAGCTGCGCGGCGCCCGCTACATCGGCATCCCGCTGCGCCGCACCATCGCCACCCTGGACCGGGCCGCCGTCCGCCCGGAGGCCCGCGCGCTGTTCGGCCTGGACCCGAACCTCCCCACCCTGCTGGTCTCCGGCGGCTCCCAGGGCGCCCGCCGGCTCAACGAGGTGGTCCAGCAGGTCGCCCCCTGGCTCCAGCAGGCCGGAATCCAGATCCTGCACGCGGTCGGTCCCAAGAACGAACTGCCGCAGGTACAGCAGATGCCGGGAATGCCCCCGTACATCCCGGTAAGTTACGTGGACCGGATGGACCTCGCGTACGCGGCGGCCGACATGATGCTCTGCCGCGCGGGCGCGATGACCGTCGCCGAACTCTCCGCCGTCGGGCTCCCCGCCGCCTATGTCCCGCTGCCCATCGGCAACGGCGAGCAGCGGCTGAACGCCCAGCCGGTGGTCAAGGCCGGTGGGGGACTGCTGGTCGACGACGCGGAACTCACCCCGGACTGGGTGCGGGAGAACGTGCTCCCCGTCCTCGCCGACCCGCACCGGCTGTACGAGATGTCCCGCGCCGCCGGGGAGTTCGGCCGCCGGGACGCCGACGACCTCCTGGTCGGCATGGTGTACGAGGCGATCGCCGCCCGTGCCCACCGCTAGCAGGCCCGAGTAGGGCGAAAGGCAGGAAGCGTGGCCGGAACGACGACCGCCGAGCGCGGACAACGCCAGCAGGAGTCGTCCGGCCCGCCACCACCCCGGCGCCTGCGCGCACTCCGGCTTCGTACGATCATCATCCTCGCCGTCTGCCTGACCCTGCTCACCGGCGGCGGGTTGTGGGTGCTGTACGGGTCGCAGTGGGCGCGGGTGGAGCGGGTCTCCGTCTCCGGGGCCCGGGACCTCACCCGCGAGCAGATCAGCGAGGCGGCCGACGTCCCGCTCGGGGCGCCGCTGATCTCCGTCGACACCGATGCCATCGAGGCCCGGCTCCGGCGAGAACTGCCCCGCATCGACACCGTGGACGTGGTCCGCGCCTGGCCGCACGGAATCTCGTTGAAGGTGACCGAACGCACCGCCGTACTCCTGGTCGAAAGCGCCGGGAAGTTCACGGAAGTGGACGACGGCGGTGTCCGGTTCGCCACGGTTTCCAAGGCGCCGAAAGGCGTTCCGCTGCTGGAACTGACCGTCGCCCGGACGGGTTCGGCGGCGGCGAGCGCGCGCCGCTTCGGCGAGGCCCGGCTGATGCGCGAGGCGGTCCGGGTGACCGCCTCCGTACCGGCGTCCGTGGCCCGGGTGACCCGGGTGGTCAAGGTCCGTTCCTACGACGACATCTCGCTGGAGCTGACGGACCGGCGCACGATCGCCTGGGGGAGCGCCGAGCAGGGCGCCGCGAAGGCCCGTACGCTGACGGCTCTGATGAAAGCCGAGCCGGACGCCCGGCACTTCGACGTCAGTGTTCCCACCGCCCCTGCCGCTTCAGCGAGTTGACGTACATCCGTGCAGTTCAGCACCCTGGTTGGGCAGCGCTACGGCTGATCACATAGGGTGAAAAGAAAAACGGGAGGTTCGGCGTGTTCGTTGAACGGGCGCCACTTGTCGACTTACTGTCCTGTTCAGAAGACTTCAAGGAACAGACATACTGGTAACCCTAAACTTCAGGGTTAGGGTTCGGGTCGGCGCTACGGACCGTCCCATTCGGCATCAGTCGCCACAGCGCGGAGAACCGCGACACGGCGACACGTAATCGAGGCGAGAGGCCTTCGACGTGGCAGCACCGCAGAACTACCTCGCAGTCATCAAAGTCATCGGTGTCGGCGGCGGTGGTGTCAATGCCATCAACCGGATGATCGAGGTCGGTCTCAAGGGCGTCGAGTTCATCGCCATCAACACCGACGCCCAGGCGCTGTTGATGAGCGACGCCGACGTCAAACTCGATGTCGGCCGCGAACTGACCCGCGGACTCGGCGCCGGAGCCAACCCGGCCGTCGGCCGCAAGGCCGCCGAGGACCACCGCGAGGAGATCGAGGAGGTCCTCAAGGGGGCCGACATGGTCTTCGTCACGGCCGGCGAGGGCGGCGGCACCGGCACCGGCGGCGCCCCCGTCGTGGCCAACATCGCCCGCTCGCTGGGCGCCCTGACCATCGGCGTGGTCACCCGCCCGTTCACCTTCGAGGGACGGCGCCGGGCCAACCAGGCCGAGGACGGCATCGCCGAACTCCGCGAAGAGGTCGACACCCTCATCGTCATCCCCAACGACCGGCTGCTGTCCATCTCGGACCGCCAGGTCTCCGTCCTGGACGCCTTCAAGTCGGCCGACCAGGTCCTGCTCTCCGGTGTCCAGGGCATCACCGATCTGATCACCACACCGGGTCTGATCAACCTCGACTTCGCCGATGTGAAGTCGGTCATGTCCGAGGCCGGTTCGGCCCTGATGGGCATCGGCTCGGCCCGCGGCGACGACCGCGCGGTGGCCGCCGCCGAGATGGCCATCTCCTCGCCGCTGCTGGAAGCCTCCATCGACGGCGCCCGCGGGGTGCTGCTCTCCATCTCCGGCGGCTCCGACCTGGGCCTCTTCGAGATCAACGAGGCCGCCCAACTGGTCAGCGAGGCCGCCCACCCCGAGGCCAACATCATCTTCGGCGCGGTCATCGACGACGCCCTCGGCGACGAGGTCCGGGTCACCGTGATCGCCGCCGGTTTCGACGGCGGCCAGCCGCCCGCCAAGCGCGACGTCCTCAGCTCGGCCGGCGCCAAGCGCGACGAGCCCGCTCCCGTACGGCAGTCCGAGAGCCGCCCCTCCTTCGGCTCGCTCGGCAGCGTCAAGCCCAAGGAGGAGCCGGAGCCCGCCCCGGAGCCGGTCGCCGACCACTCCGCCCCGCCGGTCCCGCCCTCCCGCAGCTACTCCAGCGCGGCCGAGGAGATCGAGCTGGACGTGCCGGACTTCCTGAAGTGATAGGACGGCAGACAGACGTGAGCGGCGCGCACTTCGCCTTCACCGACCGGTGGGGCGGGGTGAGCGCCGCTCCGTATGAGGAGCTCAACCTCGGCGGCGCGGTCGGCGACGACCCCGGAGCGGTCACCGCCAACCGGGAGACGGCCGCCAAGTCGCTGGGCATCGACCCCGGCCGGGTGGTCTGGATGAACCAGGTGCACGGCGACACGGTCGCCGAGGCCGACGGCCCCTGGGGCGAGCGCCCGGTGCCCGAGGCCGACGCGCTCGTCACCGCCGAACGCGGTCTCGCCCTCGCGGTGCTGACCGCCGACTGCGTCCCGGTGCTGCTGGCCGACCCGGTCGCCGGGATCGTCGCCGCGGCGCACGCCGGGCGCCCCGGGCTGGTGGCCGGGGTGGTCCCCGCCGCGCTACGCGCGATGACCGACCGCGGCGCCGACCCCGCCCGGATCGTCGCCCGCACCGGACCGGCCGTCTGCGGGCGCTGCTACGAGGTGCCGGAGCCGATGCGCGCCGAGGTCGCCGCCGTCGAACCCGCGGCGCACGCGGTGACGAGTTGGGGCACTCCCGCGGTCGATGTCGCCGCCGGGGTGCACGCCCAGCTCGCCCGCGCCGGAGTGCGCGACCTGGAGCGGTCGCCGGTGTGCACCCGGGAGTCGCCCGACCACTTCTCGTACCGCCGCGACCGGACCACGGGCCGGCTCGCGGGCTATGTCTGGCTGGACCGGTAGGACATGACGGACCGCAGGAGTGAACTCGCCGCGAATCTGGCGGGAGTGCGGGAGCGCATCGAGGCCGCGTGCGCAGCCGCCGGGCGCGACCCCCGGGACGTGACCCTCATCGTCGTCACCAAGACCTATCCGGCGAGCGATGTGCGGATCCTCAGCGAACTCGGGGTGCGCGATGTCGCCGAGAACCGCGACCAGGACGCGGCACCCAAGGCCGCGGACTGCGCTGACCTGCCGCTGAGGTGGCACTTCGTCGGACAGCTCCAGACCAACAAGGTGCGTTCCGTGCTCGGTTACGCGGACTTCGTGCAGTCCGTCGACCGGTCCCGGCTGGTCACCGCCCTGTCCAAGGAGGCGGTCCGGGCCGGTTGCGAGGTGGGGTGCCTGATCCAGGTGGCCCTGGACGCGGGCGCCGACGGCCGGGGGGAGCGCGGGGGTGTGGCGCCGGGCGGCGTCGAGGAGTTGGCCGGTCTCGTCGCCCGGTCGCCGGGGCTGCGGCTCGACGGACTGATGACCGTCGCCCCGCTGACCGGCGCGTTCGCGGGGCGGCAAGAGGCGGCGTTCGGGCGGTTGATGGAATTGTCGACCGACCTGCGCCGGGCCCATCCGGCTGCGACCATGGTCTCGGCAGGGATGAGTGCGGACCTGGAGCAGGCCGTGGCGGCCGGGGCGACACATGTGCGCGTCGGTACGGCGGTACTCGGAGTCCGCCCCGGGCTCGGGTAACGTCGCCAAGAAGTCGGACCACAGCAGAAAATATGGTCAATACCGCCGAAAGGCGGGCGCAACGACCTCGTGGATCGCGGGCACTTGGCAGTCGTCAGTCGATCCACCACAGAGCGGAGGACTCAGAGCATGGCCGGCGCGATGCGCAAGATGGCGGTCTACCTCGGCCTCGTGGAGGACGATGGGTACGACGGCCGGGGCTTCGACCCCGATGACGACTTCGAGCCCGAACTCGACCCGGAGCCGGAGCGGGACCACCGACGGCATGAACCATCCCATCAGTCCCATCAGTCACATGCGGTGCATCAGTCCCAAAGGGATGAAGAGGTGCGAATCGTTCAACCGCCCGCGCCTCGCGAGCCGGTGGCGCGCTCCTCTTCGCTGGCCGCGGAATCCGGACGTCCGGCGCGTATCGCGCCCGTGGCGTCCATCACACAAGAACGTCAGTCCCTGGAGAAGAACGCACCGGTGATCATGCCCAAGGTCGTGTCCGAACGAGAGCCGTACCGGATCACCACACTCCACCCGCGGACCTACAACGAGGCCCGTACCATCGGGGAACACTTCCGTGAGGGCACCCCGGTGATCATGAATCTGACTGAGATGGATGACACAGACGCCAAGCGACTTGTCGACTTTGCGGCCGGTTTGGTGTTTGGTCTTCACGGCAGTATCGAGCGGGTGACGCAGAAGGTGTTCCTGTTGTCGCCTGCTAACGTCGATGTCACGGCGGAGGACAAGGCCCGTATCGCAGAGGGCGGGTTCTTCAACCAGAGCTGAGACGTACGAACCGGAACAGCGGTACAAAAGAGCAACGGACTGGGGAGAGGGAAGCACCGAACATGGGCGTGGTCCTGGATGTCATCTACATCGCGCTGATGGTGTTTCTCATCGTGCTGATCTTCCGGCTGGTCATGGACTACGTGTTCCAGTTCGCCCGCTCATGGCAACCCGGCAAGGCGATGGTGGTCCTTCTGGAGGCCACCTACACTGTCACCGATCCACCGCTCAAGCTTCTGCGGCGGTTCATTCCGCCGCTGCGTCTCGGGGGCGTGGCGCTCGACCTGTCCTTCTTCGTACTGATGATCATCGTCTACATCCTGATCTGGATCGTGAGCCGGCTGTGAGCGATGTGAACTACCGTCTTGCCGACTGCCGACGACTACGTTGAGGTGAAGAGATGCCGTTGACCCCCGAGGATGTGCGGAACAAGCAGTTCACGACCGTCCGCCTCCGAGAAGGCTATGACGAGGACGAGGTCGATGCCTTCCTCGACGAGGTCGAAGCCGAACTGACCCGGCTGCTCCGTGAGAACGAGGATCTGCGCGCCAAACTGGCCGCGGCCACCCGAGCCGCCGCGCAGAACCAGCAGAACATGCGCAAGCCCCCGGAGCCGCAGGACCAGCAGGGCGGCATGCCCCAGCAGGGCGGGATGCAGCAGCAGGGCGGCATGCCCCAGCAGGGCGGGATGCAGCAGCAGGGCGGCATGCCCCCGCAGGGGATGCCGCAGCAGGGCGGGATGCAGCAGCAGGGCGGCATGCCCCCGCAGGGGATGCCGCAGCAGGGCGGGATGCAGCAGCAGGGCGGCATGCCCCCGCAGGG